>CAZQBB010000135.1:846-1510 GCA_964591915.1 uncultured archaeon | reverse complement strand
AGTCTTTTTTGAATCATTTCATCACTATTAAGTTAAAAACTAAAAGATAAATATCATTCACAAGGACAACCTGGACATACTGTTGAAGGCATGTATTCTGGCACAGCTTCTATCATTCCTATCCAGTATCCAGCTCCAGGATACATATCGTCGCATTCATTCAACTCAAAATCGCTACCATCCCAGTAGCTGTAGAGTGAACTCCATTTGGTGTATCCTTCGTGAGTGTCTACTAAAGAATAAAGGGTACAGTATGCATATCTTCCATCATCAAATGGTCCATAGTATCCTGATCTCCCATCCGTTCCATAATATCCTATCAAATTCCATCCTGCTGTTAAACTCCTGCTTGGGAGAGTTTTTGCTGGACTCATCAATTTACCGCCGACTAAGAGAACGTTTGGTTCTTTCATCTTAATCCAATATCCCCATCCTGGTTTGATATGTGCAAGATTTCCTCCTAAGCCTGGAACGTACAAGCACCAATTCTCAGTAGAAGCACATGCAGGGTCTTCTGGGTCATAAGTCCAGACTGATTCTATATCATCTTTTATGTCCTTGAAAACCTCGTCAGGATCATCGTTCAACAAAACGAACGGAACTGAGACCAAATTCCATTTCTTGTTGAGCCGGATCTCGAAAGAAGTTCCTTCTACCTTGAATT
>CAZQBB010000135.1:0-836 GCA_964591915.1 uncultured archaeon | reverse complement strand
GTAACTGAGTTTCCTAGTGTATCGTTACAGAAGACTTCTAATGTGTGAGTACATTCCTCTTCAAAATAAATGATCTTAATTCCATCTGGGTCTATCCAATCAGACCATTCACCATTGTCTAACTTTATTCTGTACAAGAGTTTATCCTTCCCAGCTGGATGTGGCTCTTGATCCTCACAACTTAAAGTAATCGAAGTGTTTAAAGTTATTTTCCAATCCCATTCATCGCACTCTGAACCTTGACACTCTGTTTTTGGTTCCCCTATAGTTTTGTTTATCATAGGAGGTTTATTATCGACAAAAACGCACTGCCACTTGAGTTCTTCTTGGTTGTTCAAGTTGTCAATGCTGTAGAATTCTATTATGTGACATGAATCCTCGTTTATCGTGAAAGGCTCAGTATAAGTCTGCCAGTCTCCATCCTCAACAGGTTGACAGAGTGTAGAGTTTTCACAGTATTCATTCGGAACGAGTTTAACTTTGTACTTAGTTTCTTTCACACCAGAAGCACATTGCCCCTCTGCTGGATTATCTACTGCAGTTAAGTTGATTAGAGTCATCGAATTGATCCATTCGTATTCTCCGTCAATGAGATGAGACCCTTCATAAGTTTTTGTTGTTTCTGGAGGGACAGTATCACAATCTGGATCTTGGCAATCAACCAAACCATCACAATCGTTATCATCTCCATCATCACAGATTAGCTCTGTTGATTCTGGTTCTGTATCCCATGTCCACTTTCCCCAACGGCCGACATTCGATTTGAAACAAATATATTCAGTACAGAAGTCAGCATGCTGACACTCGAATTCTTTACCACATGTCTCTGAATACTT
>CAZQBB010000134.1:0-1521 GCA_964591915.1 uncultured archaeon | reverse complement strand
AAAATTATATAAGGATGATTTTATGGCTCGAAAACCCAAAAAAGATTTGCCTTTAGCTCCTCTGGAAAGATTACTAAGAAAAGCCGGTGCAAGAAGAGTTTCAAAAGCTGCAGTTCAGGAGTTCGCTAATGTGATAGAGGATTATGCAAGAGATCTTTCTGCTGAAGCTTTGGCCTTTGCCAAACATGCGGGAAGAAAAACTATCGTAGGAGCTGATGTAAGGCTAGCAAAAAGAAAGCTAACATAACTTTTTTTTCTTTTTAATTTTTATCGACTAAATTAAAAACTGATAATATGCTCACTCTTGAAGAAATAATCTCTGAATTGGAGAAGAAGACAAAACTTCCAAGAGAAGAATTGCTTGAGAGAGTAAAGAAAAGACATGAAGAACTTTCTGGTCTAGTCTCCATGGAAGGAGCAGCCCATCTAATAGCTAGAGAATTAGGCATCGACTTATTAGCAGAGAAGAAAAGAACTTTAAAGATAAAAGATCTAGTCAAGGGAATGAAAAACATCAGCCTTAAAGCAAGAATAATCCAGATTTCAGAGAAGAGAGAATTCAAGAGAAAAGATGGGAGTAAAGGAAAAGTATGTAACCTAATCTTGACCGATGGAACTGGAGAAGTGAGACTTCCTCTTTGGGATAAGCAAGTAGACATGATTGAGGAAGGTAAGATAAAAGAAGATGATGTGATAGAAATAAAGAATGCCCAAGCTGTTGAGAATGTGTTTGGAGGAATAGAACTCAAACTACCTAGACTTGCTAGAATAGTGAGAGTGAAGGATGATGAGACAATACCACACCAGATTGTTATGAAGAGGTTCAAGAGAGTTCCTATCAGAGACTTAAAAGAAGGATCTTATGAAGTAAGAGGAAACATAGTTCAGGTATTCAACATAAACCCCTTATTCAAAACATGTCCAGAATGTGGAGCTAAACTGGAGGAAAGGGGAAATGAATACGTATGTCCTGAACATGGCAAAGTTGAACCAGAGAATAACCTCATAATTTCTGGGATAATAGACGATGGAACATCGAGTATTCGTTCTGTTTTCTTCAGAAAACAAGCTGAGACTCTTTCAGGGATAGAACCCTCAGTACTCTTGAACATGAATCAGGATGAAGCAGTTTCACTCTTAAAAGAAAATATTCTAGGAAAAGAGATAGTAGTCAGGGGAAGAGTTCAGAAGAATAAGATATTCGATTCTCTTGAATTGATAGTGAATGAAGTTGAAGATTTAAACATAGAAGAAGAAAGTAAAAAACTTATAAATGAAATCGAATCATTTAAATGGTGAAACCTTGAAGAAAAAGATAAACCTTGAAGAGATCCCTGGAATAGGCCCTAAATTAGCTGAAAAATTAAGGGATGTTGGGTTAACTGAGCCCATGTCTATCGCTGTTTCTTCTCCAGGTGAGTTAGCAAGTATCCTTGAGATAGGTCAGGCTACTGCTGGCAAGATAATAAACAACGTAAGACAAATGCTCGAGATGGGTTATACTCCTGCAGATAAAGTATG
>CAZQBB010000133.1:0-1571 GCA_964591915.1 uncultured archaeon | reverse complement strand
AAGTTAATGTCAGAGGAGGAGGAATTTCTTCCCAAGCCGATGCTATAAGGCAAGCTATAGCTAAAGGCTTAGTCGAGTTCTTCAAGGATGAGAATTTGAAGAAAACTTTTCTTGAGTTCGACAGAAATTTACTCGTCTATGACCCTAGGAGATGTGAACCTCATAAACCTTCTAGGAGTAAGAAAGGTGCTCGCCGCCATAAGCAAAGATCAAAACGGTAATATTATTTAAAAAATTTATTTTCTAGATTATGGGCCTTTGAGATGCCTTCTATGACTATTAAACCTCCCAATTACGCTGGCTTCCGCTTGAATAGGCATGAGAACCAATTGAAGCAGATTTTTAAATACATTTTCCAAAGCTTAACTTAAAAGGTTAGTATGAAAGTTAAGAAAATCTTCGCTGGCTCTCTATTACTAGGCGAATTACCGCAAGGGTGTAAACTCTGCGTTAAAGGGGCAAAACTCGTTCTTTTTGTGACCGGCTTGTGTAATAAAAGATGTTGGTATTGTACGATTTCCAAATCAAGATGGCAGAAAGATATAATCTTGGCTGATGAAATCGAAGTCAACAAAGATTCCGACATAATAAGAGAAGCTGAGATGATAAAAGCTGAAGGGGCAGGTATAACAGGAGGAGAACCTATACTAGTTCTAAAAAGAACTTTGCATTACATGGATCTTTTAAGATCTAAATTCGGTAATGATTTTCACTTTCATCTTTACACAGCCTATCCTCTTTCAACTGAGGAAATGAAAAAACTCCAAGAGCATGGTTTGAATGAAATAAGGTTTCATTTTTTCGAGAATGGCTGGAAATCTGTTGAAAAAGCTTTAAAGTTTGATTGGGATGTCGGGATCGAAATACCAGTAATACCAGAGTACGAGAAAAGAATAAAGAAACTTTTACTGAAAGCAGATGAACTTGGAGTTAAGTTTGTGAACTTGAACGAGTTTGAATTCTCTGAAAGGAATGAAAGAATTCTTCTTGGGAAAGGGTATAAAATTAGAGAAGATTCTCCAACAGCAGTGAAAGGATCCGAAGAAATCGCAAAAAAACTCTTGAAGTTTGCTGAAGAAGAAGTTAAAGGATTGAGCATACATTATTGTTCTGCTGCCACAAAGAATGTTTTTCAACTCAAGAATAGATGGAAGAGAAGAGCAAATAGTATAAAGAAGAGTTATGAAAAAGTCGATGAAGATGGTTTATTGGTGAAAGGTGTGATAGAGAGCAAAGAGAATTTAAATTCGCTCTTGAATTCCTTAAGAAAAAAGTATAGGATAACTTCAAGGATGATGGAAATAAGAAAAGGAAGGATAGAAACTTCAGTTAAGATTGCGTTGAAGATAGGATTTAAGAGTTTTTGTGGTCAGAGAAGTTCCGATAGAAAACGGATGGTTTTTAGAAAAATGGCCAGTTAAATCTCTACTTTAAGACTAACAAAAATCTTTATAAATTCATTCATCCCATAAAAAGAGTATATGATAATCCCAGTCAGATGCTTATCTTGTGGAAAAGTTATAGGTCATTTGTGGGAAGAATTTCAGAGAAGAGTCAAGGCGGGAGAGGAC
>CAZQBB010000132.1:0-1587 GCA_964591915.1 uncultured archaeon | reverse complement strand
AAGAGTGAATATTTACAAGGTTATTTCACCCTACACGGGGATGTAGCATGCGATCTACTTCCTTTAGGAAATCTCTACAAGACTCAAGTTAAAGAATTGGCTAGAGAGCTAGGAGTTCCTGAGAAAATAATCGAGAAAACTCCTTCCGCCGGTTTATGGAAGGGACAAACAGATGAGTCTGAACTAGGGATAAAGTATGAAGAATTGGATAAGATTCTGCCTCTTCTCGAGAAGAAAATTCCGGTAGAGAGGATCGTGGAGAAAACTGGGATCGAAAAAAAGACTGTAATAAAGATCAAAGAAAGAATGGAAAGAACAGAATTTAAAAGAAAACCAGTTGAAAAACCATGAAACCAGTAGTTATAGGGATAATCGGCATCCCGATTAAGTTTGATAAAAAAGAAGATAATTTTTTAGAATTTTTCTCTCCAGGTCTGACAGATTCTCTTCGTTTAAGGACGAAGAAATTCCTTGAAAAAATGAATGAAAAGAGAGATAATAAAATAAGAGTGATTGATTTAGGAGAACTGATTATCGATCAAAAATTTTCTGAATCGAAGGAACCCAGGATTAAAGGAATCTCGAAAGATTGTTTAGATGAATTGGCTCAAGAGCTTAGGTCAAAGATAAAAGGACTGGATCTCCTGATAGTTTATGGAGGAACTCATACTGGAGCCTATCTCCTCTACCATCTTCCTGGAAAGATAGAAAGGTTTGACTTACACGAAGATGATCAAAAGATCGGAGTTCTTTTCCATACAAGTTACATGAATTATTCGAAAGAATTGAAGAGTCCATCTCAGATATTGGATCATGGATGGAGCGATCTTCTAGATGGTATACTGGATGAAAAGAAAGAAGAATTCAAGACAGATATTTTCGATATAGATGTGGATTATTACACATCTACTGAATTCTGTAGACTGAAAAAGGAGGATGAAAGAGATCACTTGAAGAAGATAGAAAGAAGGATAGAAGAAGTAAAACCAAGGATAATAGGATTATTCGAGTTCCAAACACTAGATGGGACAGAAGAAGGACTCAAAAAAGTATTGAGGATAGTATGGAGTGGAGTAAAGGCAATCGAAGAAAGTTGATGGCTTCTCTTTCGTTAAAGAACTTACTCAATACCCACGATTTCAATCGTTATTATCACATTCTTTCCTGCAAGTGGATGATTGAAATCTATCCTCAGAGTTTTCTTCTCTACCTTAACTATAGTCCCTGGAAATGCTCTCCCGTCAGCTGTTCTTAACAGAAGAGTTGCTCCTGCTTTTGGTTCTTTTTCTAAAGCTATCGCATTCCTAGGTACATCCTTTATCAGATCTTCTCTTCTCTTTCCAAAAGCTTCCTCTGGTTTGAGTTTGATGTTCTTCTTCTCTCCTACCTTCATTCCTTTCACTGCATTTTCTATTTTCGGTAACATCCTTCCTTCTCCAACAGTAAACTCTATTGGATTGTTCTTATCTGTTCTATCGAAGACTGTACCATCTTCCAACTTTCCTTCGAGTAAAATCTTCACTCTACTTCCTTCTTTAGCTACAACCATATAACCACCTAAGTTTAGATACAAAAGAAATAGGCAGA
>CAZQBB010000131.1:0-1593 GCA_964591915.1 uncultured archaeon | reverse complement strand
AATTCTACTGGAAGCAAGATATGGAATCATACGATTGGAACTTCTATCTACTCTATTGATGTTGGCAATGTGCTTTCCGATACAGGAGATGAAATAGTAATAGGAACTAGTAACGGTACTGTATATTTGTTAAATTCGACCAATGAAATAAAGTGGAGTTTTAGTATAGGAGGAGCTGTTTATGGAGTCAGCATCGGAGATATAACTTCAGAATACTTAGGAAATGAAATTGTTATCGGTTCAGGAGATGATAAAGTTTATGCTTTAAATTCAAGTGGATCATTCATCTGGAGTTATACTGCTGGGGATGATATTCGTGGAGTCTCAATAGGAAATGTTAATCAGAATGAAACGACTGATCCTATGAATGAGACAGCTGCTGTTTCGATAGATACACATCTTTACATTCTCAACTTTGAATACTTTCCAACCAATACTTCTCTTGATATAGGAGGGAATGGAAACTATGATTGGAATTATTCAGGAAAATTAAGATTAAGCGTTAATCTACCTAATTCAACTCTTGTCTCTGCGATTCAAGATTACCTGAGCAGTTGTGACTCTCAACTCTGTGATGTTCCATTTGTTTTTCATTCGGATGCAAGTGGTGATCTAGAGATTTCAAACATAAACATAACTTATGATTACAATGCATCAGAAGCGATTTCATCTTCATCAGATGGATGGTCGAGAAGGATTAATATTCAAGTTAACGAATCGGTAGGGAATGAGAGCACTAACATTAGTTACTCGAACCCAGCTAATGATATTTCTCTAAAGTACATAAAGATTAACGATACTGCAACTAAGTGCGATTTTGCTAACTTACAGTTTGATAATGTAACAATCCAAGGAATTAATTATTGTAATATTTCCAGTCTGGATTTGACTTTAAACCAAGGATCTTCAGGTTATTATTTGCTCTGGGATAATTCTATGACAACTGGAATTCCAGTTGTGATGAATGGAAGTAGTTGGTATTCTGAAGGAATCTACTATTATAAAAATTTGACGATATACAATGAAACTCCTACAGTATTCTATAACGTTACAGCAAATTTCACTTTAGACGAGAACTTAATTAAGTCTAATCAAAATTTGACAGTCTATTGGAATAACAGTTGGTGTGATCTTACACCAGATTCTTCAACTACTGATTGTAATACGAACAATCCAACTTATACTTCAAAGAATTGTGGTTCAGACACTTTTTATGTTTGTATGCAAGACACGAATGGAAATAACGTGATAGATTTTTTCAAATGGAAACAACCTCATACTTCTTCAACTCTCTACAAGATTGGTGGTTCAGGCAATATGGTACCTGTTGTGGAAAATTTAACTGTTAATCCCTCTCAAGGAATTTGGGGTTCTACATTCAATTTCTCTGCAGATGTTTTTGATGAAGACGTCGACAACGTCACTGTAAGACTCTATGTTTATCTACCTAAACTCGATGATTGGATTTTGAGTAACTCAACTAACATAACTGGAAATGGAACCGTTTCTTTTCTTGTTACTTCCAATAAATCTTGGACTGGACAAAGCAAGTTTACTTTTGAGTTTTGGGATTACAATACTTCAACCGGAGAA
>CAZQBB010000130.1:0-1611 GCA_964591915.1 uncultured archaeon | reverse complement strand
CTTTCAGCAACATACTTTTTAAAAAAGAGAAAGCCTGCACTCTTCATATTCTTCGGGGTTAATGGAGTCGGTAAAAGCTTAAACTTAAGTAAAGTTGCGTTCTGGTTGAAGAAAATGGGGTATAAACCACTGTTAGCAGCTGGTGATACTTATCGTGCAGCTGGTGATATTCAACTCGAGAAGTACGCTGAAAAAATCGATGTTCCTGTTATAAAACATAAGCATGGGAGTGATTCGTGTGCAGTGATATTCGATGCAAGAAAAGCAGCTGAGGCTAGAGGTTATGATGTGGTGTTAGCTGACACAAGCGGAAGAATGCATACAGAGAAAAACTTGTTGGAAGAACTGAAAAAAATCTGTAGAGTCAACAAACCTGATCTAAAGATATTAGTTTTAGATAGTCTTTCGGGTTCTGATGTGATTTCCCAATTTGAGTTCTTCGATGATGCAGTAGGAGTCGATGCCGTGATATTCTCTAAAGTTGATGTCAACGAAAAAGGAGGGAACATTCTTTCTGTTTGTTTCTCTTACAAGAAGCCAGTTCTCTTTCTTGGTGTAGGCCAAGGGTATGATGATCTAGAGGCTTATAATCCAGAAAAATTAGTCAAGAATCTATTAGCCTAGTAGTTCAACTCTTTTAAAAATATAAAAGAAATCAATATCAAGAGGATATGTTCGACCTAGGAAAGAGTTTAAGTAACCTAGTCAGAAAAATCTTATCCAGGACTACTGTCGATGCTGAATCTATCGAAGCTTTGATAAAGGGATTACAGAGAATCTTGCTACAAGCTGATGTTGATGTGGGTTTGGTTTTCAACCTCTCCCAGAACATAAGGAGAAGATGCTTGAAAGAAAAGATTCCTCCTGGTTTAACTTTGAGAGAGCAAGTGATGAAAGTAGTTTATGATGAATTAGTTAAGCTACTCGGAGAAAAACAAGCGGGTTTAACTGGAAAAAAAAGAATAATGTTAGTCGGACTATTTGGCTCGGGAAAAACTACTACGGCAGCTAAATTAGCTAGGTACTTTCAAAAACAAGGCTTAAGACCTGCAATGATATGTTCAGATTATCATAGGCCTGCTGCCCCAGAGCAACTGATGCAGTTAGGTAATAAAATTCATGTTCCTGTTCATGTATCTCGAGAAAGAGACCCTTACAAAGCTTTAAAAGAAGGATTAGGAAAGTTCAAAAAATACGATACAATAATCATCGACACTGCTGGAAGAGACGCATTAGATAAAGAATTAGCAGAGGAATTGAAGAAAATGTATAAGATTGGACAACCAGATGAAGTTTTACTCGTAATTCCAGCTGATATAGGGAAGATAGCCGGAAAGCAAGCTCAGGAATTCAACAAACTTGTCGGAATAACTGGGATAATAGTGACTAGGATGGACGGAACTGCAAAAGGTGGAGGTGCATTATCAGCATGCTCTGTAACAAAAGCGAAGGTAAAGTTCATAGGAACTGGAGAAAAATTAGAAGATTTAGAGGTTTATGACCCTGTTCGTTTCGTTTCAAGATTGCTGGGAATGGGTGACCTTCAAACATTCCTGGAAAAAGCAAGAGAAGCAGAATTGAAAGGAGATGATGTGAAAAAAATATTATCTG
>CAZQBB010000129.1:0-1649 GCA_964591915.1 uncultured archaeon | reverse complement strand
ACGGAAAATTGAAAGCCAAATACTTAAACGTAGAAGCTGAATTTTCAGCTATTTCAAGTGTTGTCGGAGCAAAGGCTGCAGGAGCAAGAGTCTTCACTGCAACTTCCTCCCAAGGCTTAGCTTTGATGCATGAAGTTTTATTTGCAGCCGCTGGATTAAGAATGCCTGTGGTTATGGTTGTAGCTAACAGAGCCTTATCAGCTCCTATCAACATCTGGAATGATTTTCAAGATTCTATAAGTGAAAGGGATTCTGGTTGGATTCAACTGTATGTTGAAACTGTTCAAGAAGCTGCTGACAGCGTTATTCAAGCTTACAAAATAGCTGAAGATGAAAGAGTTTTGCTGCCTGTGATGGTATGTATGGATGGATATATTCTTACACACGTTTTTGAACCAGTTGATTTGCCTAGTGAAGAAGAAGTTCAAGATTTCTTACCGAAAGGGAATCCAAAGCATGCTATTCTCGATCCTGAGAAACCTATCACTATAGGACCTTTCGCTTATCCTGAACCTTACTTTAGGCTTAGGAAAGAACTTTCACAAGCGATCGATAATTCAAAAGAAATAGTCAAAGAAGTAAATGAAGAGTTCGGTAAAAAATTCGGAAGAAAATATGGGAATGGATTGGTAGAAGAATACAAAAACGATAGAAAGATTGCTATAGTTTCCATAGGTTCTGTTTGCGGAACGATTAAGTGTATAGTAAATTCAAGAGAAGACGTCGGACTGGTAAGAATAAGATGTTATAGACCTTTTCCCAAAGAGGATTTGATTGAAGCTTTGAAGGAAAAAGAAATAGTCATAGTCATCGAGAAAGATATATCTCTCGGCTTGAGTTCTGGAGCACTCTTCTCTGAAGTAAGGGATACTTTATATTCACTCGAGAAAAGGCCCAAAGTTATCGGTTGTGTTGCAAGCCTTGGAGGAGTTGATGTCAGGAGTAAAGACATCGAAAAACTCATAGTTAGTTCAAAAGAAATAAAAGATGGGGAAGTCAGATGGTTCATATGAAGGATGATTTGATAGCCCCAGGTCATAGAACTTGTGCTGGTTGTGGTTCAATTCTAGCAGCCAGGATGCTTTTAAGAGCTACTGGCAAAGATGTAATAATTTGTGAGCCAACTGGTTGTATAGAAGTAACCACTACTCAATTTCCTTTAACTTCCTGGAAGGTTCCTTGGATACACGTGACTTTCGAGAATGCCGCTTCTGTTGCTGCAGGAGTAAAAGCTGCTTTAGAAGCTCAAGGTAATAATCATACACAAGTTATCGCTTTCGGCGGAGATGGAGGAATGGTAGACATAGGCTTTGGAGCAGTAAGTGGAGCTTTTGAAAGAAATGATGATATAATAATAGTCACTTACGATAACGAAGCTTATTCTAATACTGGGGTTCAGAGGTCTGGAGCAACTCCTTATGGAGCCAGTACTACCACTTCACCAGCTGGTCTGTTTTCGATAGGAAAAACTCAATGGAAGAAAAATATGTTAATGATAGCAATGGCTCATGGTTGCAAATATGTTGCTTCGGCTAGTATAGCATTTCCAAAAGATTTGGAAGAAAAAGTCAAGAAAGCGATGAAAATAAAAGGGGCTAGATACATTCATATCCATGCTCCTTGTCCTGTTGGTTGGGGTTTCGATTCTT
>CAZQBB010000128.1:0-1664 GCA_964591915.1 uncultured archaeon | reverse complement strand
ATCATCTGCCCAAGGATGCTTTTCATCGAGTACAGCCCAAGTTAATGAATCAGTCCCAGCAATCTCCACTTTGTTTCCTTGATGGCTTGAATCTTCCAATTCAGTCCCAGGAGTGCTTCCCCATCCTTGACCTTCATCAAGATGCAACATTAAACTTATATCTGGGATTGGCATTCCAGACCATTCCCTTATTTTATTCAGAATCCTATCTCCCACAGAAGGAAAGAAGGATACCACAGCTCCTAAGATGAACAAGAGAATTATAAGGATCGCAAGCATGAAAATTATGTGTATTATTTTCATCCTTTCACCTCAGCAAACGTGTGGTATGAGTCCCATCCCTACTTGATCTATGAACCAGTTTATTAACCCACATATAATAGTTTTTGCTGCCTCCCCTACAAGCGAGGTAAACTTGATAACAAACCCAGAAAAAAACCACAAAATTATGACCGCAAAGATTAAAGCAAGTATTATCACGAGAGTTCTAGTTTCCACCCCTTTCCTTCCGATCATTTAAAACCCTGTTATATTAAATAGAACATCCTCAATTAATTTCTTTCCATACACATAAAACCAGAATGCCAGTATGATACCGAGGATTAGCAAGATTATGAGGAGTAGCATCCTTTGGGTCAACCCTTTCTTCATCCTATCCCGTTATCAAACTTCTCAAAGGCATAATAGCAGTAAATACCTGATACACTAACACAACTATCATAGTATAGGCCATCATACTTATTAGAAGTTTTCTCCATATGTATTGTCTTTGAGATATCGTTTCTTCTCCATTCTCTATTATGCTCGTGAAAATTGCCAACATAGTTACTATCTCGATCATGTATATTCCAACTATTATCTGAAAGTAATGAATCGGGATCATTTTATCCACGTTGATGAAAGCAGAGAAAACATCTCCTCCTATACTACCAAAAGTACCATATTTTCCGAGACCTTTATAAATCGGTTCAGTATAACCACCGAATATTAACAGTATCTCCATTATGACCGCAGCTAGAGCAACAACTATTCCACCAGCCAGAGGTGCGAGCACTGATGCTTGCAAGTGCATCGATGCAGTCTCTTCACTCATCATATCTTTTAACCTTTCTTCAACTGAGTTTATGTTTTTCAGATGAGTCGAAACAGATATCATGATCTCAGACATTATTTTATACCCACCTTTCCTCTCGACTTCTATTATAGCTTTCATAACACTTTCGATGAGTCTTGAAGGATAGTAGTTTATAACCCCATACCTTTCATCGAAAACTGCTCTTTCCAGAGTAGCCCCATACCTTTCTATGTTTTGGATTATAACCTCGAAGAATTTTGAAATCTTGAGATGTTTGATCCTGGGTATAGTTTCTTTCAGTGCACTCTCAAACGGAATTCCCATCGCGATACGTCCTCCTAGCTGATACAGTACTTCAGCGAATTCTGATTCAATCCTCACTATTTCTTCCTTGAGTTTAATTTTCTTCATACTAGTTGAGAAAGAATAGTAGATTACTCCGGCAGCGATTCCCCATGTGACCAAGAACGAAATATAAAGTTGTTCTGGTGAGAATGGGACGTTTATCGGAAGAAGGATCAACATACCTGACAAGGAGATTAAAAAACAGATGAGTAGTGCTGTGACCATATCTTTATTCAATAGTTTT
>CAZQBB010000127.1:0-1675 GCA_964591915.1 uncultured archaeon | reverse complement strand
AACCAGGAGAAATAATAGATCTAGAGAATTATTATGAAAAGAAAGAATACCGAAGATTAAGAAGAAAGTTTAAAAGACAGATCTTGATTTTAATAGATCCAACTGATAAAAAAAGAAATGCTGCAGCTGCTGTCTCATCAGCAAGTTTTTACAAATTGAAAAAATTAGCTAAAGAGTTTTTAACAAAGCCATCAAAAGAAATCTTCTTTGAAAGGAAAGTTAAGCCTATGAGTGAAAACGATTTGATATTAACTCAAATGAAAAGGAGGACTGAGTTGTTATTGGTGGTTTTCAAACCTCCTAAGGTTGTTCCTGACATACTCTGGCCTCAGTTAAGAAAATTTGCAGAAAGGCTTGAGAACATCTTGAAGGAATATGAGTTTGAAGTTTTAAGAAAAGATGTTTACACAAATGAAAAAGATTTAGCTGTTGTTCTTCTTGAAATGAAAGTTTCAAAATTGCCTTACGTTAAGAAGAGAGTCGGACCTTTAGTTTTTGATCTTGATGATTCGGAAAGGTTCCTTAAAAAATACAAGAATGCTTTAGTAGGTCCTTTCATAGAAAATGATATGTGGTGTGTTGAGATAGATAGAAAGTTCATGACAGCACGTGATAAACTAATAGATTCTCTAAGTGAAAAAGAAGAGATATTGAAAGCCAAAGGAATTCCAAACCATATTGCTGAACAAATTGCCAAGAGGTTTGAAGTTGTTTGTGAGAATGAAAAGATAATGGATCTAGTTAGGAAAGATGAAGATTTTGGAAGATTCTTAAGAGAATACTTTGAGAAGGAGAGGTTAATGTAATTTTTATTTATATTTTCTACTATAAAAGTGAAAAGATGATGATAAGACCTCCGGTTGTTGCTGGAAGTTTTTATAATTTGAATCCAGAATTGTTAAAAAAACAAATTAAGAGTTGTTTCGAACACGAGCTCGGACCTAAGAAAATTAAAGAAGAAGAATTAATTTCAGCAATAGTTCCTCATGCAGGTTATGTTTATTCTGGCCCAGTTGCAGCTTGGTCTTATTCAAGGATGAAAAAAGCGAATTACATAATCTTAGGACCAAACCATACTGGAATGGGATCAAAGTTTGGAGTGATGAGAGAAGGTGTATGGAAAACTCCTTTAGGTCCAGCAAAGATTGACGAAAAAATTGCAAAAGAATTAATAGAAAGTTGTCCTCTTTTAGAATATGACATAATTTCTCACGAATCTGAGCATTCAATAGAAGTTCAACTTCCATTCCTTCAATATCGCTTTAACGATAATTTCAAGTTTGTTCCAATTTGTGTTTTGAACGAATTTCCAAGCTTTGACTTTCTTGAAGAATGTAAAGTAGTTGCAGACGCGATAGCAAACGTGATAAAAAAACAGAAAGAAAAATGGATTATAATAGCTAGCTCAGATTTTTCTCATTACATTCCTTACGAGAGCGCTTACTCGATCGACAATTATGTTATCGATGGTATCTTACGTTTAGATGAAAAAGATTTCTTTTCACGTCTTCAAGAAAAAAATGCTTCTGTTTGTGGTTTCGGTCCGGTTGCCATTGCTATCATTGCTGCGAAAGAATTAGGAGGAAAGAAGGGAAAATTGCTGAAATATGCTACTTCAGGTGATGTCACTTTTGATAGAGGAGCTGTAGTTGGTTATGCTTCCGTCATCCTCCAG
>CAZQBB010000126.1:0-1757 GCA_964591915.1 uncultured archaeon | reverse complement strand
AAAAGATGGTTAGAAAAAAAAGGATATCTGAAAAGCATTTCCCTAAGTTAGATTATTTCTTGTGATGTTAATGGGTTTAAAGAGAAAATTAGAAGATTATAGAGAGTTAAAGGTAGTTAGAGGGGTTTTTGATGAATACACACTTCTAACAATGTATGAACTGCTGAACAAAAATAAAATCCATGTTCAATCTCTCATCAAAGAAGGAAAAGAATCTGTCATTCTTTCAGGATTGATGAAAGGAGTGGAATGGGTTGCTATAAAAGTCTACAGAACAAAAGCATGTGACTTTAAGGCAATGTGGAGATACTTAATCGGAGATCCTAGGTTCAAGAATATGAAGAAAAAGAGACATTTTGTAGTCCATCTATGGTGCAGAAGAGAGTTCGACAACCTAAAAATTGCAAAAACTGCTGGAATAGACTGCCCTGAGCCACTTTTCTTCAAGAAGAATGTACTCATAATGAGTTTTATAGGAAAGAACGGAATACCAGCCCCAAGGCTGATAGACATCGAACCTCAGAACCCTGAGAGAATCTACAAAACTTGTCTCAAAAACTTAGAAAGACTGGTTAAAGTCGGTTTGGTTCATGGAGATTTGAGTCCGTATAACATACTACTCTTTAGAAAACCATATTTTATAGACTTCAGTCATTCTACTACTTTAAAGAGTCAAATCGCCTTAGAACTCCTCAAAAGGGATATAAAAAACTTAAATGCTTATTTTTCTAAACTAAACGTACCCGTAAAAGATTCTGAAGTGATTTACGAGAGCTTAATAGAACTTGTTGAGTAAAATGAGAGATTTTATAAAAATACCGGAAAAAAGAAAGCTTTTACTCAAAAAAAAGGAAATCAAAGAAAAAATAGAGAAAAACACGAACACTAAGCTAGGTATAAATGAGGGGATTGAAATAAACGGTGAAAGTTTCAATGTGTTCCAGACAAAACGAATTTTAAAGGCTTTTGGACGTGGTTTCAGTGTGGATGATTCACTCCTTCTACTCAATGATGAATACAGCCTAGAGATAATCAACCTTCAAGATTTTGTAAAGTCGAGAAGAAGGATGATAGTTATCAAAGGAAGGATAATAGGAACCAGCGGAAAAACAAAAAAATTCATAGAAGAATATACCAAAGTTAAACTCTCGATTTTCGGAAAAACAGTTAGTATAATAGGAAAATGGGATAAAATTAATATAGCTAAACAGGCTATAATGAAAATAATCCAAGGTTGCGCTCATCAAACTGTCTATAGATGGTTGGAACAGTACTCGGTGAGAGAAAAATGGAAAAAACAATAGCTGAAAAACTGGCAAAAGAGCAGAGGGAAGTATCCGTTTCTGAATTCTTTGAAAGGAACAGACATCTCTTAGGCTATGATAATCCAACAAGAGCTTTGTTGACGGTAGTGAAGGAGTTGATAGATAACTCTCTGGATGCTTGTGAGGAGGCAAGAATTCTTCCAAGAATCTGGGTAATAGTTAAACAGGTTGGCCCGGATAGATACAGAGTTATGGTCAAGGATAATGGACCTGGTATAGTCGATAAACAAATACCTTTTGCATTAGGGAAATTATTGTATGGGTCTAGATTCTTTAAGTTAGTTCAATCAAGAGGTCAACAAGGTTTGGGAGGATCAGGTGCTATTCTCTATGCTCAGCTAACCACAGGAAAACCCACTACAATAATCTCGAGTACTGGAAACGGAAAGACATCTTTCTATGAGTTGATGATAGATATAAAAAAGAACGAAC
>CAZQBB010000125.1:0-1776 GCA_964591915.1 uncultured archaeon | reverse complement strand
TCCAGTAATGAAGTTGAGCAAAGATAAAGTTACCCTTCCTGGAAGAAAGCAAGTCTTCAGGATCAAGAGGAAGGGAAAATATGTTAAAGATGTAATAGGTTTAGATGATGAAAAAATTGAAGGAGAACCTCTTCTAATCCAAGTAATGAAGAAAGGAAGGATAGTTTACGATTTACCTTCTCTAGAAGAGATAAGAGAATTCGCTTTAAAGAATCTTTCTGAACTCCCTGAGAAATACAAGAAATTGAGGAATGCTCCGAAGTATCCAGTTGAATTGAGTCCAAACTTAAAGAATTAGTTAAAGAAGAAATTCGAAAACTCAGGATGATCGAATGAAAATATTCTTCGATGTTGACACTCAAGTTGATTTCATGCTGAAGAAAGGTTCTCTTTACGTTCCCGGAGCTGAGGGTATAATTCCAAACTTAAAAAAGTTGACTGAATATGCAAGAAGGAATAAAATAAGGATCTTCGGTTCTGTGGATAGACATTTTGAATCAGATCCTGAATTGAAGAGGAATGGTGGTTTGTTCCCGGATCACTGTATGGATGGAACGAAAGGACAAGAGAAGATAGATGCAACGAAGCCCTTAAATCCTTTCTTCGTTGAGAATAGAAAGTATTCAAGAAAAGAATTGGATAAAATTTTGAGAGATTTTTTCGAGATATTCATCGAGAAGCAGAGTTTTGATGTTTTCTCAAACCCGAACACTGATTATTTGTTGAAGGGTGTAAAAGAATCTTTCGTTTACGGAGTTGCTACTGAGTTTTGTGTTGACGCTACAGTTAAAGGAATGGTGGAAAGGAAAATTAAGGTCTTTGTAGTTGAAGATGCAATAAAGGCTGTGGATGAAAAGAAAGGAAAAGAAAAGGTCGAAGAATGGAAGAAACTTGGTGTAAATCTCATTAAAACTGATGAAGTAGTTATTTGTTAAACGTCTAACAGTAGACTATTTATTAATGTATATATATTTACTAGAAAAAATAAAAAAAAAGGGATTAGTGAGGGACTACTGGAATCTCTTTTTCTACAGACGTGAAGTAGCAACCAACTCCTATGAGAAGTACTGCTAAGCCTATCACAAAGAGTATTATCCATAAACCTTTTTCCTCAACAAAGTATGCGATGACTCCACTTACGATAGTGACAACTAATCCGATCCACGCGATCCAAGCATATCCTCGATAAGGATAAACAGTTATCACTTGATATTCGCTCCTTCCTCCAAGATTCTCTTGAAATGACCCGTTGAAATAGACTATGAAATCATCCATAAAGCTCACTGTGTGATAATATTCTTCTCCTTCATTCTTTATCAACAAATCGAAGACTATCATGAATTCACTTCCTTTCGCTCCATAGTATTTAAGAGTGTCTTCAGTAAGTCTCTTCTCTGTACCAGACATCCAACCAAAATCTCCCCACATGAAACCCCAAATTTGAAGAAGATATTCCGTATAACCTTCGATCGCAAAGATGCAAGAGTATGGATACTCAGGTGAAACATAGAATCCTTCTTGATTGCCCACGTGCATCTTATCGTCCATGTAGTCTTGTCTTATCCCGTTTATCTCAGTCCTGTTTGAGTAGATTAAACAATCTGCATGCATGTGTTCCACAAGAATTACCGTATTGTTCGGTTGCTTTTCCACGAAAAGATAGATGCCAACGTTTTTATTATCTGTGATTTTCCATTGACCTTCTGCATAGTCCGTGTTGTAGAAAGTGTAGATGATTATTTGTCCTCCTTGAAGTTCATGCTTTATTCTAAGTCC
>CAZQBB010000124.1:0-1779 GCA_964591915.1 uncultured archaeon | reverse complement strand
ATAATGCTATTTGATTTTTTTTAGACCTGAGAGGAGGTCCCATCTTTGCTAAAGTTCCTTTTTCTATCAAATCCTTGAGAGTCAGGAATAAGTAGTGTGGGCAAGTTTCACAAGTTATACTTACGTTTTCTTTTTTGGCTCTCTTTATGAGTTCGACTCCTCCTTCTGTGGATACGTGACAAACATGCAACTCAACTCCAGTTTGTTTTACTAATTTTATCGCTTCATCAATCGCAGATATCTCTGAAATTTCTGGCCTAGAAAGGGCAAAAGCTAACGGGTCATTCCTTTCTTTGTATTTCTTGGAGAACTTCTCGTTTATTCTTTGATCCTCGGCGTGTACACAAAGGATTCTACCAGTTTTTGAGACTTCTTTAAATGCTCTAAACAAGGAACCTTTTTTTAACATCAACTCTCCAGTAGATTGAGCCATGAACAACTTGAAAGCTTTGACATGCTTAGCTAATTCTCTGATTGAGCTCAAACTTTCATCTGTTACAGCAGCATAAAGGTCAAAATTGACTACAGATTTTTCAGCCAGTTTTCTTTTTTCTATCAATCTATTTACTGTGGTTACTGGTGGTATCGTGTTTGGCATGTCCATGACATAAGTTATCCCTCCTTTTGCGGCAGCTTTTGATCCACTTAACCAATTCTCTTTCCAAGTCAATCCAGGTTCTCTGAAATGAACATGAACGTCTATTAAGCCAGGAAGGATTATTCCTCTCTTGCAGTCAATGGCTTCGGAAGAAGGAGGTAAGCTTGTATCTTTCGAAATTTTTGTAATGATCCCTTCAGCTATAGCTAAGCCGTAGCTCATCAATCTTTTATTCAACCATACTTTACAGTTTTTTAAGGTTAGATCTACGACCATGAAAGAATAATTCGTTTTAAAATATAAAAGAGATGATTTAAGATTTTATTATTCAACGATAAAAATACATTATGGGAAAAACCTTCATCGAATTCCTTGAACCATACGAGAGAGAATTCTCAAGAAAGATAAAGAAAAAAGGCTTAACCATAACTGTTTCAGGATTATCGGGAGCAGGAAAATCTTTAGGGGCGAGAGCAATAGCTAAAGAGTTTAATTTGAATTATGTTTCAGCCGGAAAAATTTTGAGGGATGAGGCTGAGAGGAGAGGAATTTCTCTCGAAAAATTCTGTGAAATAAGAGAACCCGAGATAGATTATGCGATGGACATAAGAAGTCTTAAGTTAGCCATCGAGGGAAATGTTGTCTTAGACGCAAGATTATCCGGGTGGGTTGCTGGAAAATGGGCTGACGCGAAAGTTTTCTTCGACTGCTCTTTAGATATAAGAGCTGAAAGAGTCGCAAAGAGAGATAAGATTTCAGTCGAGGAAGCGAAAAAAAGGCTTAAAAAAAGAGATGAAGTAGACCATGAAAAATACAAGAAACTCTATGGGATAGACTCTTACGATAAATCCATCTATGATATAGTAATCGATAACGATAATCTCAGAAAAGAGGAAGTAAAAAGATTATCGATAATGCTTGTGAAGAAACATCTCAGAAGAATTCAGGAAAGAGATATTCTCTAATATCTCGAATAGCATCCCTTATCTCTGGGCTATAATCTTGTTTTAATCTGTATTCTCTTTCTTTAACGGCGAATAACATATTTAAATGTTTTAACAACTTCATTTCGTCGAATTCTCTTAACCTAAAAGAGTTTCCATAGAAATATGCTAATTTTAATGGAGGATTAGTAAGTTTTTCCGCTTGCCACTTCATCTTATAGTTTAACCCAGAAAAAG
>CAZQBB010000123.1:0-1803 GCA_964591915.1 uncultured archaeon | reverse complement strand
TCTTTTTCTTGAAAAATCGGGATAATTTATTCCATATGCAAAAATTAATGTTAAAAAGTGAACTCTCTCGACTTAAAACGAATCCATTGACAGAACTTGTTCTTTCTCTCTTCGAGAAGATTAAACTCTCAAACTTAAAGAAAGAGTTCAGAACTTTAAAAATAAAAATCGAAAGTAAAGAAAGAGAAGCGAAAGTTGAAGTTGAGGAAGAAGAAGAATCGAAGAAGCTTATCTTTAAGAAAGGGCGAATCATCCTTAGAAAGGAATCAAAGAGAAAAAAATTAACTCGAGTTTATCAGATTAATTCTTTCATTGATCCCAATTTGTTTCAGGAGAGAGGATACATGAATGAGTTGAAAACAGAAAATTTAACACCAGAGTTAAAGTTAGAGAAAGTTTCTTTTCCTTCCATCTGGGCAAGCTTTCAGACATCCCTTAAATTCAACAATAGTCTGGAAAAAGAGTTAAGAATGTCTTGGACAACTCCCACCGTCGAAATTCGACCTTTGATGACCACTCAAACTGTAGAAGAAATCCCTGAAGAGAATACAAGTTATGAGGAAAAATTTGATCCTCTCTCAAGTCTTCATACTGAAGAAAACTTGTATTTGATCCCTTCTTTCGTGAAAAGACTTCAAGATTATGTTAAAGAAGTTGACACGATTCCACAAGCGTACGAAAACCTAGAAAAAGGAAGAATCATAGATTCTCCGAAGAAGATTAATGGACAGAAAATCTACCAAAGAGTAATAATCGAGAATCCTCTTCCTCTTGCAAGCGTTTATGATGCTTTGATAGCATCTGGTATACCTATCGAGGCAAGATATGACTCGAAGTTTGGATGTCATTATGTGAGTAGTGTTTATGGTATCCCAGAGAATCCGGAAAAAGGAATATACTGGGAGTTTTACATAAACGGAGAAATAGCAAAGACTAATGTGGATGAAGCTATCGTAAGGAAAGGAGATATAATAGAATTCAGGCTTGGGACTACTGTCTGTGGATGTTCAGGAAGTTTTCAGAGCGTAAAACCTTATGTAAAAGGATTAAAGAAATACGAATACATGAAAACTCCTTTCTACATCGCTTGACTTAAAAATCTAGTAATTCAGAGGGCTTTTATTTCTTCATCTTTTATCTGCTCTCTAATCTCATCATCTTTATAATAAGTAGAAAAGGATAAGTTAAATTTTTATTTATCTCTCTTAAGTAACAACTATAAAAATTTTTCTGATGAATAGACTATCATGAAAGTAACACTCATAAACCCTCCTTTCCCTCGTCCGCTCTACTCTAAGATTCTGAACCTTCCTCCCATCGGTTTAGCCTACTTAGCTTCTGTTCTGTATGAAGATGGTATAGAAGTAGATGCTATTGATTTTACAGTTGAGAAACCAGAAGAGATAAGAAAGAAAATGAGAAGAAAATCTGATGTTTGGGGGATCACCTCTGTGGCTTATACTTACAATTCAGCGAATGCGATCGCTAGATTAATTAAGCATCTTCATCCTAGAACAAAAGTAGTCATGGGTGGTCATACTGTTAGTTCACTCTACGAGAAAACGCTACTCTCTAATCCTTCCGTCGATGCTATAGTCATCGGTGAAGGAGAATACACTTTCTTAGATCTTGTGAGGAATTATGAAGAGGGTGGAAGCTTAGAAAAAGTTAATGGGATTGCGTACAGAACGAAAAACTCTGTCAAGAGAAATGAAGACAGAGAACTTATAGAAAACTTGGATGACCTTCCTTTCCCGCTGTTTAAAATCTTTCCTTTAAAGAGATACAATACATTCTGGAGGT
>CAZQBB010000122.1:0-1831 GCA_964591915.1 uncultured archaeon | reverse complement strand
ACCCATTAGTTCCTGGTGGGTTAACACAAACTCCTGCACAGCAGAAACTCTCTCCTGAACAAGTTTCTGATCCAGTCGTATCAACTTCTTCATTATACGGTACGTTACATTCAGGAACATCTCCTTCATCTGGCCCTCCATTTCCTCCACATCTCATGCACAAACCGCAATCAACATTATCACTTTGACCAGATACCCATTGTCCATTTTCATCACAGTAATAACCTACGTACTCATCACAAACCGTTGATTCATCGCATACCCTCCATAATCCATTAGCGCATAGTTTATTACCTTGGACAGTACCACTGTTAACACATTGTGTTCCGTCCCAGCATTGTGATAACGAACAACTCTTTAATTTACAATTCCTATCCTCCCCACATTCCCAGTCACTTGCATTGCCACAATCGGTCACTAAAGTTTCAGGACAACATCCATTCACAGTTCCTTTACAAATATGATCATCACAACAAACTCCTGACTTGCAGAAACTGTTTCCATAACTACATCCTGTGACGTTACAAGGTTCTCCTCCTAAACGCTTACCTACACAACTTCCAGAAGAATCACATACGCTCGTATCTGTACACTGAACTCCGTATACTTCCTCCCCACAGGTTTTTAAATAACATTCCCCACCTAAACAATACTTACATGCTCCTGAACAAGTGAACAAACCGCTTGAATCTTCTCCATAATCGTATGAACTACCATCCCAGAAGATATCGTTCCCTACATCAACACACTTTACACATGCTCCTCCAAATACAGCAGTTCCACCGATGCAATTCCCGTTTTGATCACAAACCGATTTGAAACCTACATCCTCTGCACTCTGACTACAATAAGCGCATACACTCCCCTTACTCGAACATTTGTAATCTGTTCCATCACAAGTCCAAGTTCCTGAACATTCGTCTTCTCCACATGCTTCTCCCAACCCATTAGTTCCTGGTGGGTTAACACAAACTCCTGCACAGCAGAAACTCTCTCCATTGCATCCAAGAGTAGTAGTATCGTTTGCGGGTTTACATTCGACGTCTCCTTCATTTTCCAGAAAACTCCCACCACATTTTCTACACACTCCACAATCTTTTCCGTCACTCGAACCTTCTAACCAGCTAAAAGTATCTATTGCAGTAAGTGCACAGTAATAACCTGCGTACTCATCACAAACCGTTGATTCACTACATTTCCTCCATACTCCATCAGCACAAAGCCAGACTCCAGAAGTGCTACCAGAATTCACACAACTACTTCCGTCCCAGCATTGATCCTCTAGACAGCATCCAAAACTACTTCCATCAAAACTTTGTTTCATCGAATCACAACAACCTGGATCGCAACCATCTGGACCACAGTTAGAGCCAACGTCTAAGCAACATTGACAATAATCTCCTTTACAATTCGAGCCTCCACAACTATTACTTGCACAATCTCCAACATTAGAACAAGCTTGTTGGCAGCAAGCATCGTTACATCCTTCGTACAAACAATCTCCACAGTATTCATCAGCTAAATAAGGATAAGAATCATCATCTTCTAAGTTATAACATTCATTAACTTGTTTATCGTCACATCTTGGAGAAGCTCCACAATGAGACTCACATTCACCCAATTCAATGTTAGAGCATCTTGAAGGACCACCTGTATAACATTCTTTACAAGAGAAGCATCTCCATGCATCATCATAATCACAATGTGTAGAACTACAATTACTATCTTGCGAACAGAAAGCATCATCCTCCAAAGTAGGAAGTTCACAATTTGGATCATTCATATCTACTAATCCATCACAATCGTTATCTATATCATCATTACAATTTCC
>CAZQBB010000121.1:0-1845 GCA_964591915.1 uncultured archaeon | reverse complement strand
TTCCATTAACACTCTTAGGATATTGAGTTGGTTTAACGTTTATTTTTGATCCATAATCTATGAGAATTCTTTGATTCTCTGCCTCAACAAGAGTAGCAGATCTTCCAACTTCGTTACATGCTCCCAAAAAAGATAGACGAATCACTCGTTCACAACCTATTATTTCTTTTCGATAAACTTAACTTTTCATTCTTGAAGAATATAAATTTATGAAGGATTTGATGAAAGGAGCAAGGATAGCGGTAAATCAATGCATGAGAGTAAAACCGAAAGAAAGAGTACTCATAATAACTGATGGAAAAATGCCGAAAAATATCCCCCATGCATTGTTTAAAGCCGTGAAGGAAATTGGAGCCGAATGTTCGATAGAAAAAATGGAACCACTGGAAGTGGATGGTCAAGAACCTGAAAAAAGGATAGCTGATTTGATGAAGAATGTAGATGCATTGTTCATAGTAACTTCAAAATCTCTCTCGCATACAAGAGCGAGAAGAGAAGCGAGTAAAGCAGGAGTAAGAATTGCTTCTATGCCTGGAGTAACCGAATTCTCTTTTGTGAAAGGAGGGTTAACTGCAAACTATCAAGAAGTGAAAGAGTTAATAGAAAGAATGTATGAAAGATTGAAAGGGTCTAAAAGAGTGAGAATAACATCTGAAAACGGAACAGACGTTAAAGCAAGAGTAGAAGGAAGAGAATGGAAAAAAGATGATGGATTAATACATGAAAAAGGAAAATTCTGTAATCTACCAGCAGGAGAGATAGCTATCGCTCCGGTTGAAGGGACTACGAACGGAAAAGTGGTGATAGATAAGATGGCTCATTATGGAGAAGGAATAGTCTGGATTGTCAAGAATGGTTTTGCTGTGAAGATTGAAAATTCCGAAATTTTAAGAAAAACAGTTGAAAGATTAGGAAAAAAAGCGAGAAACATAGCTGAAATCGGAATAGGAGCTAATCCCAAAGCCAAAGTGATAGGTAACGTTCTGGAGGATGAAAAGGTCTTCGGGACTATTCATATGGCATTGGGCAACAGCTTATCTCTAGGAGGAAAAGTTGATGTACCTTTACATGTGGATGGGATAATTTTAAGACCAACTCTAGAAGTTGATGGAAAAATCTTGATAGAAGATGGAAGATGGACTTTTTAATTCAACTTCAACCTTCTTTTTAAGCTTTTGTATCTGTTTCTCAAAGTAACTTCAGTCACACCAGCAGCCTCAGCAATATCTTTTTGGGTGACTTTTCTCTTAACTCCAAACCTATCACATTTCATTTCCTTGTTTTGCTCACAAGCTATGTATAATGCACCAGCTGCTAGCCCCATCGGACTTCTTCCGTCTGTTTCACCTCTTTTCTTTGCTTCATGGAGTATTTTGATAGCAAGTCCTTGGGTTGAACCAGAAATTCCAACCTTTTCAGCTATTTTAGAAATGTAATCTATGGGCTCTGGAGGTAATATTTGAATATTCAATTCTTTGAGTAAAAATCTATAGCATCTTGATACATCCTTTTTATCAACTAAACTAGCTTCTGCTATTTCTTTTAGAGTTCTGACAACTTCTTTAGTACCTCGACATGCTGCATATAAAGAGGCTGCAATCATCGCATTAATCGATCGACCACGAACAATTCCTTTTTCCAATGCTTTTCGATAGATCACAGCTGCTCTTTCTTTTGTCAAAGATGGGATGTACAGTTGATCTGCTAATCTATCGAGTTCTCCCATTGCGTTAGCCAGATTTCTCTCGACCGAATCATAAACACGTGTTCTAGCTTGCCATTTTCTCAATCTCCATGCCAGAAGCTTCGCTGTTAATGATAACTCACGCCCATAAGCATCTCGAT
>CAZQBB010000120.1:0-1864 GCA_964591915.1 uncultured archaeon | reverse complement strand
AGTATTTTTCTGGATTGGCTTAAGGATTTTCCTAATTTCTCTTAAACTCAGGATGAAGGAAATGATCATGAGAGAGAAATTTATCCCTAAAAAAATTGGCTCAATTCTCTTCAGGCTTTCATCCAAAGGGTTTAAGTTTCTTTTTATCCAAAAGAAGGATCCGATGAAAAAACAAAAAATCAAGAGAAGAGATAAAAGTTCCTTAATCCTTTGCATACTCATAAATTATCTTAACTCGATAAAAAAGTTTCCTAAGGCCATGTATTTAGTCTTCGTTCTAAGCATGACCTTCAAAGCATCTTTAGGAAAGCAAACTATAGGATAGCCATGCAGGTTGAAGCTAGTGTTCAAGAGTATTCCGTCTCCAGTCTGCTTTTTCACTTCTTGAATTACTCTTCTGTACTTTTCGTTTTCTTTTCCAAGCATTTGAGGCCTTGTCGATCCATCCAAGCTTATCACAGCTTTTATTCTTTCCCTAACTTCAGGTTTTGTGGCATAGCCCATCGTCATGAATTTATCCAATCCTTTTAAATCGACAAAAAATTTCTTTGCTTCTTCTTTCAACAAGCTCGGGCAGAAAGGTTGAAACCAATTCCTCTTCTTTATCTTCAAGTTGAGTTCATCCTTTATTTCCAAAGAGTAAGCTGGTGCTAGTATGCTTCTGTTCCCCAAAGCTCTTGGTCCATACTCCATCCTCCCTTGAAACCACAAGACAAAATTATTCTTAGTTATTAAATCTCCAACGAATTCTGCTATGTCATCTCTTCTTTCATATTCTATTCCCTTAACTTTCTTTAAAGAGTCTTCGATTTCTTCTTCTGAGTACTCTGGCCCTAGAAAAACATGTTCAAGCTTGCATTCTTTTATTCCATTCAACTCATGGTTAACGTACAGAGCTGCTCCTAAAGCTAAACCTCCATCTCCCATATGGGGAAAAACAAACCATCTTCTTAATTCAGGCAAATTCTTTATCCTCATATTGGCTTTTATGTTCGAAGCAACTCCCCCTGCCCAACAGACATTCCTTAAACCAGTTTCTTCTATCGCATTCTTGAATAGTTTAACAATTTTTTCTTCGAGAGTTTTTTGAGCCATGTATGCAAATTGTTCTCTTGGGGTGTTCCAAAGAATTCGCTTGAGTAATTTGTAACGAGAAGCTGTTGTTTGTTTGGATTTTATCGTTAATCCGTTAACTTCAAATAAGCTCATCAATTTGTTCTCTTCATAAGGAACTTCAAAGGCATAATCAGCTAAGGCCATTACTTTTCCTTCATCCTCCAATTCACGCATCCCTAAAAGATTAGTTACTTGCTCGAAGAAAATTCCTAAAGAATCTTTTGCAAGACTTTGAGCTATCCTTTCTATTTCTCCGTTCTTATAAACATTTACAGTCCCTGATAATCCATCCCCGACTCCGTCAAGAGTTATGCATAGAGCTTTTTTAAACCCACTGCAAAAGCTTGCAGAGGCAGCATGAGCTAAATGATGCTCCACTATGTGCAGATTAAAATCTTTAAACCCTAACTTTTTCAAGTTCTTTTTATAATACCATCTCGTTAATGTTCTGCAGAGAGGCTTCTCCTTTATCTCTGTTGTCCTGTATTTTATGTTCCTCCTTAAGTCAACAAACCTTGGCTTTTCCATTTTCCTTCTTCTGAACAAATAATAGTTTTCTTTAAGACTTGGAAAGATTCGGGTTAAGGTTTTAGCAAAATCTGTGGTTGTTATTGCTATTTCTTCAATATCACAAGGCTTTAAGTCAAGAAAATTCAAGCATACTTTAATCGAATTAGCAGGAAAACCTACCTCCAACTTTCTTCCAGTAAACCTCTCTTCGTTTACAGCAACTCCAACTTTCTTTCCT
>CAZQBB010000119.1:0-1865 GCA_964591915.1 uncultured archaeon | reverse complement strand
ATGAAATCGAATCTAAAATAAGCTAAACTTTTACTCCCATCGCTATCAGGATTAATTTTATCGTTGCCAAATCAAAATCTCTTTCATTTCTTGCAAAAACGAATACCAAGTTATCTTTAGCTTCGATTAAAGTTTTGTTCGTGAGTAAAGGATGGATTAAAATTATTTTTAACTCATTTTGATTTGAAGTGATATTCTCATATGAAGTTACGTTCTCTGATTCAAAACCAATCTTTCTCCCGTTTAACAGATACATTAAACTAAGCTTGTTTGACAACTCAAAGGCTTCAACAGCATAATATCCTGTCTGAGATTCAATAGGTTTAAACACTATTGTTATTCTTTTCAAACTCTCATTCCAGAAAAGATTATGAATCGTTTTCTCATCTGGAATAGCTCTTACCTTCTTAGCAAGTTTTATATCATCCCTGAATTCAAAAATTCTTCCAAAATAATTGATCTTTGTTATAGGTTTATAGGATAGCTTGCAAACGATCAAAACCAGGAGGATTAAAGAAATAATCAGAATAGTGATTCTTTTTACAGTCAGTTTGACCTTCATTCTCATCACTAATTCGTTAAACTTAGAATTTTTCAACAATAAAAAAGAAAAAAGGAGGCCAAAGTTTTTACTCAAGTCCTAACCTTAAGCAGGTGTTATACCTGCCGCGGTTACGCTCGTTACCTTGACTGCGGTATTAGCGTTCAACTGATCTGCGAACGTGTCGTATTGCTGCAATACGTGGCATGCGTTAGCTGTGTCGCTTGCGCTCCAGCCAGCTACCAAGATTGCGGTCTTTCCAGTTACACCAAAGGCGTCGTTATAAACTTTGATGTAGCCTTCTCCTTCACTGAATGGTAGCAAGCCAGAAGCACCGTAAGTTGGATAAGTCAAGTTCATCAACGTTGCAGCTAGTCTGTTGACCGCAGGTCCACCAACCACGATTAGGTTCTTGTCTGTGGCTGCTGGATCTGGGATCTCAGTATCTAGCTTTGCTAACGGGGTTGTTACTGGAACTACTTTCTTAATTGTTGTTCCTCCAGTCGTTGTGGTTGTTATCTCTCCTGCCTCAGTCAAAACATAGGCCAGAGCAACTGCTTGATTATCTGGATAAGAAATTGTTATCGTTCCCTGTCCATCAGTGTTTCTTGTTACTAAAGTTCCGTATACGTCCAAAGCTTTCTTAATCTTGGTATCTGTTGTCTTTTGTTCACCGGAATCTGTTCCGGTTATTGTTGGTGCAGCTGAATCAACTATGATCTTGTATGGAGTTCCGGTTGTATCTACACTTATTGGAGCGATTATTGCATTGTATACTTCACTACTACCTTGTTTTGCTTTCTCTTCTCTTACGAAGAGAGCTGGCCAAGTTGTTGCATTGAGAGATACTTGCAATTTAGTAGCAGTTGGCAATGTTATATCATAATCTACTTGTCCAACAGTGTATGGGAAAGTTGTATCTGCAGTTCCACCTACTGTAACATTAACAATTGTCTTAGCTGTAGAGTTATAATAAACTGTCGCTACTTGTGTTGGTGCTGCCGTTCCGGTTCCAGAAGGCAAGATTAAATCGAAAGAGCTAATTCCCGTACCACTTGTAGGTACAGTAATGTTTACTGGTTTTGTCAAAGCGATGAATTCTCCGTTCTTTCCTCTCATGACTGGGTAGACAACTCTCTTGGTTCCTGATCCACTCCATGATACTGCTATCTTCTCTTGATCAGTTGTATTGCTTGCAATTAATATTGTGTATGTTTTTCCATCTATTACGTTTCCAGTTGTTGCAGTACTTCCTACTTTTCCATCAGGAAATGTTACTTTATAAGTTTCACCTGAGAACACATCGACCAAGGTTACTGTTGGG
>CAZQBB010000118.1:0-1891 GCA_964591915.1 uncultured archaeon | reverse complement strand
TACGAGATTATGAAAAATTAAAGGAAAAGGATTCAAAAATCAGTGATGCAGAGTATTTAATCAACCAATCTTTTGGCTACGCCTGTCTTTTATTAGGGATTCACTTATACCTGAAATCTTTTAGTCCCAACCCTCAACTTACCGAAGATGAAATAAAGATAGCTTTATTCGTACTTCTTCCATCACTAACAGGGAATCCAGGAAAATACTTACTAAAATATCCCTACACGATAACCAAGACTTTACGTAGCGGTTTTAGAGGATTAAAATCTTACCTCAAACAAATACAAGAACTAAAACAAAAACGAAAGGAGGCGAAACAAAATGAGAGGTGAGTGTGTTTGGAATCAATGAAATAAATTTTAAAAGAAGCATCAAATATATCAGTTTGTATGAATTACTCCCTACTGAATTGATTTTATGCGCTCTCTATGAACCAGAACAAAAACCATGTAGGAATCCACACAAAAAATGTAAAAATTGTTCAGTATACCATGGGTTTAGAGGTAGTGGAAGATTATATGAACAAAAAAACAAATAAGTGATTAGTATGGTGAAGATAACGATAGATCCTTGGGGATCTTTCTTAGTAAAAGACTATGAAAAACTTATAGGTCATTATGGTTTAGAGCCTTTTACAGAAAAATTACTAGCGAAAATTCCAGGACCAAACAAGTTGATGAGGAGAAGGATAGTTTTCGCCCATACTGATCTCGAGAGAGTTGTTGATGCTATGAACAAAAAAGAAGAATTCTATGCTTTAACTGGGATAATGCCTACCATGGAGAAAATTCATCTTGGTACTAAGCTAGTCATCGAAAACATAAGATATTTTCAGGAGCATGGTGCGAAAACCTTCGTTCTCGTAGCTGACTTAGAGGCTGCTGCAACTCGGCAAGTTTCCTTAGAAGAAGGAAGAAATAGAGCTTTAGGTTTCCATATCCCAGCTTACATAGCTTTAGGTCTTAACCCAAAGAAGACTATCTTTTATTTTCAATCAGAGAACGAGAAAGTTAAAAGTCTTGCTTTTGTCTTTTCGAGCAAAATTACACTCAATGAGTATAGAGCTATCTATGGGACAACAGAACCATCAAGAATAATGTCTTCGATCTTACAAGCAGGAGACATTCTCTTTCCTCAATTGAAACAAAAGATGCCTGGTGTGATTCCTGTCGGTCCTGACCAGTCCCCTCATGTTCTTCTAGCTAGAGATATAGTCAATAGAACAAAATCAACTTTTAACTTCATTCCACCTTCAGGCATTTACCATAGATATACCCCTTCCCTTGATGGAGAATTAAAGATGAGCAAATCCAAACCTCAGTCTTGTATCACTATTCCCGAGGATCCAAAAGAAATCAAGAGAAAGATAATGAATGCTTTAACAGGGGGAAGGAGGAATGCTGAAGAACAAAAGAAACTTGGTGGGGAGCCGGAAAAATGCATGGTTTTCGAGCTTTATAAGCAACATTTAATAGAGAAGGATGAAGAACTTAACAAGATTTATCGAGAATGTAAATCCGGGAAAATACTTTGCGGTTTATGTAAAGAAAGAGCCTCTGAACTAATGGAAAAATTCATGAGGGATTTCGAGAGAAAATTCGAGAAAGCGAAGAAGATCGTCCCAAGATTAAAATTTATCCGTTGACTTTAACCATTCTACGGTTTTTCTTATACTCTCTTCTATAGTATAACTAGGTTTCCAGCCCAATTTTTTTATCTTAGTTACATCTAATAGAAATCTTCTGACATCCCCCGGCCATCCTCTTTCTTCCCCTGTGTATTCAAATTTAACATTCTTTAATCCCATCTCATCGCAAACTATTCTTGCGATCTCGTTGACAGTTATCCATTCTTCTGATCCTATGTTAAAAACATCAAAACTCTTTTT
>CAZQBB010000117.1:0-1901 GCA_964591915.1 uncultured archaeon | reverse complement strand
AAGAAAAGAGATGATAGAAAAGAGCTTGAAGAGTAGAGGTATAGAGAAAGAAAGGTATGAAATCATAGGAATTCCAGATTTTCACAATGATAAGGCTTGGGTTGAGTACATCTTAAAGAGAGCGAGTTTTGATGTAGTCTTCACAAGAAACCCTTGGACAAAGAGATGCTTTGAATCGTTCAAAATTCCAGTCAAAGAGCATCCTTTGTTCGATAACACCTCTGGAAGTAAGATAAGAGAGATGATCAAGAAGGGAGAAAAATGGGAAAAACTCGTACCAAAAGAAGTGAGAAAGATTCTTAAGAACATAGATTTAAAGGAAAGATTCAAGGATAAGGATACTCGGCAGTTTTCATGAGTTTTAGCAATTCTTTCATCCTTCTTATCATATCCTGTTCCCATTCTCTACACTGATCTATGAATTTTCTTCTCAGGTTGTCGTAGTAAACATACTTATATATCTTCATGAGTAAATCGTAGATAGGATTCCTTTGAAGTATCGATTTTTTACTCCATGTTGTTATCACTTTCGAATAGAACTCTATGTTTACAGAACCAGTCCCGTCCGGATGTAAAACGCCATGCTTTAACCTGATCCAACCCCACATATTACTCCTCATGTCGAATGCCCTTATTCCATGCCAGAATATATGAAATCTTATGTTGTTCGGATCAGTAACATCTATGTAGTATTCATCTATGTAAATCCTCGTCCCAGATATCATCATTCCTTGCCTCAATATCCTAGGAGCTTGTTTCACTATCTTCCTTATGTTCGGCCCCGAATACTTTATCCTTATCACTCTCCTAGGAGTGAAACAATCTACTTCTTCAACTATCTTAACGGTAGGTGCTTTGGCTAGCTCTTTGCTTATGTCAGGTACCTCATCTTTTTCTCTATACATTATCTAAACTCCTCCTTTCTCCATTCTTCAGGTCTTTTTCCCGCTTCAGTAGCAGCTCTTCCTAAGAAAGTATATTCTTCTTCGGGAATTTTAAGTAAACCTTTCAGAGGATCCATCGCATGTTGGTATATGGTAACCCATTGCCTTTCCTCTGATAGCATAGCTCTAGGAGCAACCCCGAAGAATTCTTCTGGCAATTCATCGGGTGGAACATCTTTCTCCAGATACTTTGCGATTAACCTTAAGGCAGTAACACTCTGCTTAAAAGGATCCTTAAAACCACCTCTTTCGAAAAGAAGATACGTAGTATGATACTTTCCAAGACCTGCCTTTCTCAGTATCCAGAGTGGTTTGTAAACAGCTAATTCACCCAAAGCAATCGGTAGATGAGCGTGCAAAGGATTCGGTTTGTTCGAATGAATACATATTATATACTTACCGATATCAGGAACCTTCTTAACCAGTTCACTCAGTTCTTCTAGAGGGTCTACCCCTTGAGTGGCTATATGCTCAAAATCTATTATCATCATCATCTTATCCCAGTAAGGATTTTTCCTCTTTTTCAACTCTTCTCTCACATTCTTTATCGCTACATATATTTGTTTTGGATGCCAAAGCATGTATCTGCCTGCATAGCTCGGATCTCTCGCATCTGGAGTCTCTATGGCGATGATCAAATTTTTAAGAACACCTAGTAATTCTTTCTTTTCTTCCTCAACGTTCGGAGGATTTATCATCTTTAATTCAGATTTGATTATACTCGGTAATCCTCTTCCTTTGTACTTTCCACTTTCAGCCATCCATTCTGCAGCATCTATCAAATGACCCCAGAGAAACTTCGCCCCTATCGTTCCATAATAGAATTCCTTGAACTGTTTTCCTTCGATCCCCCCATCCTCTTCAGCTTTTTTCAAAGCCTCCCTCAACCATAACCAATTCTTTAAAGGATTCTCGAAGTTATAGCCAAACTTTTTCAGCACATCTTCATACATTCCT
>CAZQBB010000116.1:0-1953 GCA_964591915.1 uncultured archaeon | reverse complement strand
AAATAAGTTATTGAGTTAATGATTAGAGGATCAACCCTTTCTATATTTCTGTTGTTTTAAACCTTCTATTATTAATACCTCTCTTCCCCTTTTTATTAAGAGAGAATGGAGATTTCGATAGTAATTCCAACCTTGAATGAAGAGAAGAATTTACCATTTGTCTTAAGAGATGTTAAAAACTACATGAAAAAGTTAAGAGAAAAAAAATACGAGATCATAGTGGTAGATGGATATTCCAAAGATAATACCGTGAGGATAGCAAAGGGGTTTGGTGCAAAAATAATCTACGACAAAATTGGGAAAGGGTCAGCCTTAAGAAAAGGAATGAAAACAGCTAAAGGAAAAATAATCATAACTATGGACGCTGATTGCTCTCATAAGAGTTCTGAATTGGGTCTGTTAATAGAGGGAATAAAAGCTAGCTACGATATCTGTATGGGTTCTCGTTTCATACAAGGTGGTGGGACAGAAGATATGCCTTGGTACCGTAAACTCGGAAACAAATTCTTCGTTTTTCTCGTTAACCTGATTTGGGGAATGCATTATTCAGATTTATGTTATGGTTATCGTTCCTTCAGGAAATCCTGTATAAGAAAGCTAAATTTGAAGTGTAATGGGTTTGGAATAGAAACAGAGATTGCAATCAAAGCAGCGAAGAAGAAACTAAGAGTTTTAGAGGTTCCGAGTTTTGAGAAAGCTAGAGGGAGTGGAAAAGGAAAATTAAGAACTTTCAAAGACGGACTCAACATACTTAAAACTATTGTCCGAGAAATCTTCAGTGATTGAATGCATTCAAGGTTTCTAAAGCTAACTCTTAGGGCTTCTCTTTCAAATTTAAGTCTTCCTTTTAACCCTTACAAATTAACTTTTGCTGTAACTTATTCTTGTAATTCAAGATGTAAGCATTGTAACATCTGGAAAATAAAACCAAAGAATGAATTGACTCTTGATGAAATAGAAGAATTCTCTAAGAAAGCAAACTTCTTCTACTGGTACAATTTAACTGGAGGAGAACCTTTCTTGAGAAAAGACTATGTAGATTTGATAAACGTTCTATTCCAGAATTCGAAGAACTTTTACTTGCTCAATTCCATAACTAACGCTTTCAACCCAGATTTGATAACAAGGAAATTAAGAGAAATTCTAGAGTTGAGAATACCTAGAGTCATTTATGGAGTTAGTTTGGATGGTTACAAAGAACTGCATGAATACATAAGAGGAGTTAGAGGTTCTTTCGAAAAAGCTTTAGCTACTTTTAAACTCTTCAAGGATTTAGAAAAAGAGTTCAAGAATTTTAGGACTTATTTTGGTTACACTCTTTCCCCTCTTAATTTAGGAAAATTCAAAGAAACTTTTGAAGCAGTTAGGGAAGAGATTCCAATCATAAGCATGAAAGATTTTCACGTTAACTTATTCCATCTTTCAACCCATTACTACAGCAACTTAAACATCAGACCAAACCTAAGACCCAGAGATTACAAAGAAAGTGTTATAGAAGAATTAAACCGAACGATCAAGATGAAGAAAATCTCTACAGATCCAGTGGACATTCTTGATCCTATGTACTTGAGACTCGCTGAAGAATTCATCATCAAAGAAAAAAGCCCATTGCCATGCAAAGTTCTAGAAACTTCTGTTTTCATAGACCCTCAAGGGAATGTTTATCCTTGCAGTATATGGAACAGGAAGCTTGGAAATTTAAGAAAAGTTAACTACGATTTGAAAAAAATCTTAAGCTTGAAAGAAGCTAAAAAAGTTAGAATCATGGCGAGGAATTTGAAATGCCCGAACTGTTGGACTCCATGCGAAGCTTATCAAACCATACTCGGAAACTTGTTCAACCAGAACATCTTGAAAAACTTATTGATTTAAAAAATTAAGAGAACTTAGTTTTCTTAGTGGTTCGATGATTTTAGGTATATGGGATGGCCATGATTGTGGAGCAGTGATAGT
>CAZQBB010000115.1:0-1973 GCA_964591915.1 uncultured archaeon | reverse complement strand
ACCATCAGAGCCAGCAACGTACTTAACTCTTCCTTCTCTAACTCTTATTATTGCATCAGCGATTTTTTCATCAGTAATTTTCAATAATTCTTCTTTGGGAATGTTTAATAAAACATTTAATTCATCACCAAATTTTGCTATCAATTTATCATGTTCTTTTAAAACTCTCTTAGAGTAAAGTTGTTTTACTTCTATAACGAAAGAAATTATCTCGTATAAAGGAAGTAAAGTCTTGAATGGAATAGCATTTTTTGGAATAGAACCTTCAGGTCTATCTGCCAATTCTTCAACCCGATGCAGGACTCCAACAGTCAATTTCTTCCCACACTTTGGACATATATTGTTTACTCTCATCGCATCTTTTGGATGCAAGCTTACATTACAGTTACGATGACCATCGAAATGATATTTTCCATAGGCTGGATCGACCTCAATTGTAAAAAGAAATCTTTTTTTATCTTTTTCTTTTATAGCTTTGAGAATCTCAAGATAACTTAATTCCTTTAAATCAAAAACATTAGCTTCTCTACCTAAACGCCAAGGCCAAGGTGAGTGGGCATCTGAATTACTCACCAAAGTAAATTTATCCAAAGCTGATAGGCGCCAATTCATTGCAGGATCACTGGATAAACCCGTTTCTAAAGCATGTATATGTTTAACTTTATCTTGGTAGCATTCCTTTAAAGAGTCAAATCCGGATTTTGAACCGAAAACACCATACCATGGAGTCCAGACATGAGCTGGTATTATTTCTATATCAGTATCGATTTCTTTAAGAATTTCAACAAGTTGTGGAGAGGTCAAACCATTAAAAACAGGTCTACCATCTGTGTTTAACTTACCGAATTTCTTTAAACTCTCATTAATCTGTTCAGCTACTTCAAAACCCGGGCATAGAATCAAATGGTGAATTTTTCTTATTTTTTTATCTTCTTCATACACTGTGCTAACTTCAACTGTGAGCATAAAATTCATATTCTTGTAAGTATAAAGATTTGAATCGTCAATCGGAAAAAGTTTTTCTTTTAGTATCTTAAACCAAGAAGGAAAAGTGAAATCTCCAGTGCCTAGGAGTGTTAAACCTTTAATTCTCCCAAAAGAAGCTAGATGTTCCAAATCCATCTGCTTACTGGTTGCTCTACTGAATAGAGAATGAAGATGAAGATCTGCAATTATCAGCAAAGTATCGCCTGTTAAAAAGAATGGAATTTTGACCAATTATAATTGAGAGAGGATTCATTTAACGTCTTTAATTCCTTCAGGAGTAATCTTGAAGACACATTCTCCAGGTGGAAGATTAGGAGAATCCATCATCCTTGCTATTCTTTTTTCACCAGAAGATTTCCTCAGATATAGACGGTAGGTTGACTGATGTGCGAGCACATGTCCTCCTATTGGCATGGTAGGATCGCCAAAAAGGATGGCTGGATTAGCTAGAACTTGATTCGTTACAAACACAGCCAAATTGTAGGAATCTGCTAATCTCTGTAAGTTATGGAGAAGTCTATTCAGTTTCTGTTGCCTCGGCGCCAATTCTCCTCTCCCGACATAATCAGCTCTGAAATGAGAGGTGAGAGAATCAATAACTAGGAGTCTTATGTTCTTCTCTTCTATTATTTCATTGGCTTTTTCAACTAAGAATATTTCATGATCTGAGTTATAAGCTCTTGCCACGTATATGTTCTTCAGAGTTTTTTCTGGGTCTAAGCCTAGTGCTTTGGACATTTGAAGGATTCTCTCTGGCCTAAAAGTGGCTTCTGTATCTATGAAAAGAGTGTTCGCACTCAAACCTCCTTTCTCAGGGGGTAATTGGACGTTAACTGAAAGTTGAAAACCGAGTTGCGACTTTCCTGAATTGTGGGATATCAAGTTGTTAGCAAGAAAGTTATGAGTTATTGGAACTTCCAAGTCGTAGACCTTTCCATCGGGTGTTTTTTCAGGAACGATAGATTTTATTCTTACGAGATTCGTTT
>CAZQBB010000114.1:0-2007 GCA_964591915.1 uncultured archaeon | reverse complement strand
GCCTGGTTAGCGCGCAGGCCTGTGGAGCCTGAAGGCCGGGTTCAAATCCCGGGCCGGGACTTAAAACATCGAAAAAAACTCCCTTAATTTTTCATTTGACTAAATCTTGATTAGAAACTCAATTTTCTCCGTTTTAACCATTCTATAACTTCTTCATCACTCAAATCATACCATTCCTTGTAAGCATCCGCGACAGCAAAGATGAGTTCATTCCTTATGTTTAAGCAATAAATTTCATCAACTTCCTTTCCAATCAACCTAATCGCCTCACTATTTCCAGTAGGAACAGCAACTATCAGTTTTCTAGGCTTATGTTTCTTAACTGATTTTATCGCAGCTAGCATAGTATAACCAGAAGCAAGTCCATCATCGGTTATTATAACAATCTTTCCTTTGAGTTCGGGAAGTCTTTTCGTTCCGAATACTTTCATCCTTCTTTTTATTTCCTCTTTCGTTACTCTAATCTGCTCTTTAACGATTTCTTCCGTTAAGCAAGCTCTTTTGATCAAAGCTTGATTCAAAACTTTTTCCCCATCAAAGCTCACAGCTCCAAACCCAGCTTCTGGATTATCCGGAAATTGGATTTTTCTCGCTATTATCAACTCAAAGTTCGCCTTCAATTCTTCAGCGATGATCCTGCCTATGGGAATCCCACCAGACGGGATGGCCAAGATCATTATATTTTTATTTGTGTACCGTTTCAGTCTTCTCGCTAGGAATAATCCTGCTTCTTCTCTGTTCTTAAAAACATACTTTTTCCCTCTAAAGTTCATCTCCTCTATAAGCTTCATGTTTATATTAATTCCAGACCTAAAAGAAATAATCGAAAAAGAGTTAAATCATTATTCATCAATTTTTAAATCAAGCGCCGATGGTCCAGCCTGGTAAGACACGAGCCCCCCAAGCTCGTAATCAAGATCTAACTTGACGAGAAACCCGGGTTCAAATCCCGGTCGGCGCACATATTTATAAATTCATACTTAGATTATTCTTTTAATCTAAGGTGTAACGAATGGTGAAGCGAACAGGACCAACCAATCCAATACTCAAGCAGTTAATAGAAGATTTAAAGAAAAAATCTTTAGAGTTAAGAAGTCCCTTTCTCAAGGATATAGCAGAAAAATTAAACAAACCAAGAAGGAAAAGAATTGAAGTTAATCTTGCTCACATAGAAAGACATACTAAAGAAGGAGACACAGTCATAATTCCTGGTGTAGTTTTAGGATACGGCGAACTGACTAAGCCCATAACTGTAAGTGCTTGGCGATTCTCCAAACAAGCAAGAGAAAAGATTAAAAGATCAAAGAGTAAAGCCATCTCTATAAGAGAGTTAATAAAAATTAATCCAAGAGGAAGTAATGTGAAGATACTGTGTTAGAAATGAAAGTCTATGATTTAACTGGGATGATACTCGGAAGAGTTGCAACGAGAATTGCAAAAGATTTGCTGAAGGGTGAAGAGGTCAAGGTAGTTAATTGTGAAAAAGCTATCATTTCTGGCGACCCGAGATACACAAAAAAACATTATCTTGAAAGAAGGTGGAGAGGTGATCCACATCATGGCCCTTTCTTTCCTAGAACACCAAAAGGAATAGTGAGAAGAGCTATAAGAGGGATGCTACCCTTTCATAAGCCAAGAGGAAGAGAGGCTTTTAAAAGGTTGAAAGTTTATATCGGTGTTCCTGAAGAATTGAAAGGAAAAGAATTCATCAGAGTGAAAGAGGCAAGCGTAAATAAACTTAGATGTAAATACATAACTATCGAAGACCTTTCACTCTCACTAGGAAGTAAGAAAAGATGGTAAAATGGGAGAAAAAGAAAAGATTGTTTTGACAACAGGAAAGAGGAAGACAGCTGTAGCAAGAGCCAGAATTAAGGAAGGAAATGGAAGGATCATTATAAATGAAATTCCTCTTGAGTTATGGGAGCCCGAGTACGCAAGGATAAGGATAAGAGAGCCTTTACTTTTGGCTGATGAACTAGCCCATAAGATAGATGTGAAAGTTAA
>CAZQBB010000113.1:0-2008 GCA_964591915.1 uncultured archaeon | reverse complement strand
TTTAATTTTAAAGAATGCGTAATGGTTGGAGATAATCTAGCAGATGATATTTCTATTCCACATAAACTCGGAATGCTTACTGTTTTAGTAGATAGAAAAAATATCTTTGGAAAGAAGCCAGAAGATACGGATTACTTGATAGACAATCTTCTGGAATTACGCAATCTTATAAGATAATAAATTTTTAAGAAAGTCCCTCTTGAATTACTTTTAAAAGATGAAATCAAAAAAGTTTCTTGGGAGAAAATACTAAGAGAGTTTAAGATGAATTGAATGATCTCAGATCAAGAGATTAAAGAATTGAAGAAAAAAGAAAAGTTACTCAAAGAAGCAGCCGAATCGATAAGAGTTCAAGAAAAAGATTTACCTAGAGTAGTGAGCAGGTTTATGAGGGAATTGAAAGAAATGGAAGAAAAGATAAAGAGTTTCAAAGTTTACTAGTGGCACACCATATCGGTGTTTTGATTAAGAGGTCGCAAATAACACTCTCTATTTTTTCTTTTGTGGGATTATCGATTATTCTTTCTCCTTTTAAACTGGAGATTATGACTTTGTGTTCGTTTGAAACGATTTCTTGAAGATATATTTGGCCACCAGAGTTTTGTGTTATCTGCTCTAAATCACTCTTTATACTTCCACATTCTAAGCAAGCTTGGGGATAACGATAAACTACAAGGGTAAAATAATTTGATCTTAAGTATCTTTTCTGTTGTTCGTTCAGTTCATAATCCAGTATTTTTTCTTTAGGGATCTCGATTTTTCCCCCTCTACCGAAAGCGTTCAACAAAGCGTAGGCAAAAGTAGAACCGAACATTATGAGTATGAAGAATAAGGAAATAGTTTTCATCTTTTTACTACTCATGATATCGATTATTATCGTCAAAAAACTTAAATCATTACCATGTTCTTATCAATTCGCATTCTGGAGTAACTTCCACGAAATGTTTAGCTTTTCCTTCTCTGAATACGCTACATTGATTCTCTGGTTTGTTGTCCACAGCTTGCCTAGGAGAGTGAGCGACATCACAAACCCAATCCGATGAATCTGGGATAGGATTCAATAAACAAGGGCCATTACTCAAATCTTCACCTCTTGCTACTCTTGCTTTACATTCTTCGACGCAAGCTGATATCACTTTATCTTTTTCTGAAATCTCGGGCTGATTTATACAACCGCTTATGAAAATGACTAGAAGAAGAGAAATCAGAAGCAATTTTTCTATCATGATTTTAGATTAAATCCTGAGATTTAAATTTATTTAAACCTTCACCTCAAATTGCAATTTGGTGGTATTATGAAGTTTGAAAATGTAGACATAAGATGGTTAGGACACGCAACGTTTATGATAAGAGGTGAAGGGAAGATTATTTACTTCGACCCATTTGTACTCCCAGAGAATCCGGAGAAAGCTGATTTGATTTTGATAACTCACGACCACTATGACCATTGCGACCCCGAAGAGGTTGAAAAACTAAAGAAGGCTGGAACGATCATAATAACAACCCCTAAAGCTGCAGGGAAGTTGAGCGGTAATGTCAAAACAATGAAAGAAGGAGATGAAATAATCGAGAAAGGGATCAAGATAAAAGCAGTTCCAGCATACAACATAGAGAAGAACTTTCATCCTAAAGGTTCAGGTATAGGTTTCATCGTTGAAATAGAAGGTACTAGGATTTATCATGCAGGTGATACTGATCTAATCCCAGAGATGTCGAACATAAAAACAGACATAGCACTCTTACCAATAGGAGGAACTTACACTATGAACGAAGAAGAAGGAGCAAGGGCTGCTTTAAAGATAAAACCCAAGATAGCAATCCCCATGCATTACGGTTACATAAGTGGAACTTTTGCTGAACCTAATCGCTTTAAAGAACTCATCCAAGAGGAGAATCCAGCAATCAGGGTTGAAATACTAAAATAATCACTCTGCTTTCTTTTCTTTTTCTCCTCTGTATATGCTTACTGAAGGTGGTGTCAAGATTATGTAATCTTCATCAACACCTA
>CAZQBB010000112.1:0-2058 GCA_964591915.1 uncultured archaeon | reverse complement strand
CAAAACCTCTTCTAAACCAGCAAAGATGAAATAAGCCCGGGAAGGAGGCATTTTTCTTATGAAGAGGTCGAAAGTAGCGGGTTCAAACCTTTCATGTTCAAAATAACTCTGGCACATCGTCAATTCATAAAAATCAGTCAGTAAACTCATGTTTTTCTCATCAACGAAATCTAGTTTCGGTTTCATAATATCATTTGTGAAATAATTGAAGTTTTTCTCATATGGATGTATAAACTCTTCTGAGAAAGGTCTTAGCTTTTTTCAACTCTCCTAAACCCTTTTTCGTGAGTTTGTAATATTTTCTTCTTCCCTTAAAATAAGATTTCACGTATTCATCTCTCTCGAGAAGGTATAAAACCTTATACCCAGTTACATTGCCTGCCAAGAAGCCGAATTTCTTCTTGATTTTCTTTCTCAATTCATAAGCGTATTCATCCTTCTCTTTAAGTACTTTGAATATGAATATCCAAAGGTTTTCTTTCAATATTTTATTCTTTAATCTTTCAACTGGCTCCCTAACCATTTTTTCATACAAAATATATTTTGGAGTTTATAAAAATTTATATTTTACCATATGATAAAATATTAACTACTCTCGATTTAAGTGATCTTATGAGCAAGATAAGAGTCGGCGTGATAGGAGTTGGGAACTGCTTCGCAGGATTAGTACAAGGAATAGAATACTACAAGAGAAATAAAGATGTTAAAAGAATCGGATTGATGCATGAAAAGATAGGGAATTATGGGATAGAGGATATAGAATTCGTTTCCGCTTTCGATGTGGCTGAGAATAAAATAGGAAAACCTCTGAAAGAAGCTGTATTCGCTAACCCCAATCAAGTTAACTGGGTCGATAGTGTTTCGGGATGTGACACTATAGTTAAAGAGAGTCCTATTTTGGATGGAATCGGATTATACCTTCAAAACATGATAAAACCGATAAAACAAACTAAGAGTGTGGAAGAATTAGAGAAAGAGATAACAGATGAAATCGAGAGAACAAAAACAAGAATCTTGATCAACTATTTACCGGTTGGAAGTCAAAAAGCTACTGAATTCTGGGCTGATATTGCATTGAAGACTAATTGCGCCTTCATAAACTGTATACCAGTTTTCATAGCTTCAGACGAGAGTTGGGCCAAGAAATTTGAGGAGAAAAGTATACCGATAATAGGAGATGATATAAAATCTCAAGTTGGATCAACCATAGTCCACAGAGTTCTGACGAAACTATGTGCTGATAGAGGAGCTGTAATAGATAGAACCTACCAGATCAACGTGGGAGGAAATACTGATTTCTTGAACATGCTTGAGAGGGAAAGGCTTGAAAGTAAGAGGATATCTAAGACTGAAGCGGTCCAAAGCCAGTTGGAGAAAAGGTTAGATGAGAAAAACATTTACATAGGACCAAGTGATTTCATTCCATTCTTAGGGAATAGAAAGTTAGCGTTCATCCGAATAGAAGGAAGAATGTTCGCAAACGTTCCTTTTAACATGGAATTAAGACTTGATGTCGACGATAAAGCAAACTCAGGAGGAGTAGCCGTAGATGCCATAAGATGTGCTCAACTCGCCCTAGATAGGGAGGAAGGAGGAGTTTTGATCTATCCTTCAGCCTATTTCATGAAACATCCACCTAAACAGTTAAGCGATGCTGAAGCTAAAGAAAAACTTGAAGAATGGATATCTGGTTGAGTGGGAATTTTCAACTTCTCTTATTCAGATAATTTCAAGTATTTTCAACAACTTCTTTCTTTTTCCTGCTTTCTGAAGATTTTGAACACATTTTCTCAGATTACTTAGGAGTGACAAATTTAAAGTTATTGGTGATTAAACAAGGGTTAATTTTCCAGAAACATAATTCTCAGAAATGACTAAGCCACAATTCTTACAAATCAGTCCATCACTCGTTAATTCAAGCTTTGTAGAGCCACATTCTGGGCATTTCCTTAAGATTTAAACCACTTGAAATTTTGAATAGTTAAACTTAAAAATTTTATTAAAATGTTAGACGTCTAACATTTCTCTAAAGAATAACAATTTAAATAAACTCAAATC
>CAZQBB010000111.1:0-2075 GCA_964591915.1 uncultured archaeon | reverse complement strand
GAGTTAGAAAAGGCGAAGAAAAGAAAAGAAATAATAGATTATTTTGTCTTCAACTGTGGTGATGATCTAGAACTAGTAATTACTCATAAAGGGCCAGAAGAAGACCCGAAGATTCACCGTTTAGCTTGGAACGTATTTACGGATTGTACGAAGAAAGCAAAAGAGTTGAAACTTTACGGTGCTGGCCAAGATATGCTAAAGGATAGTTTTTCAGGAAATATAAAAGGTATGGGTCCTGGTGTGGCAGAGATTTCCTTTGAAGAAAGACCGAGTGAACCGATAGTAATATTGGCAGCAGACAAAACAGAGCCTGGAGCATGGAACTATCCTCTATTCAAGATTTTCGCGGATCCGTTCACGAACCCGGGTTTAATAATATCCCCTGAGATGAATGAGGGTTTCACTTTTGAAGTGCATGATGTCCTAGAGAGTAAAAAAATAAAGTTCAAGTGTCCTGAAGATATGTACGATCTGTTAGCATTCATAGGAACTCCTGGCAGATACGTCATAAAATGTATAACTAGGAATCACGATAATTTGCTCTGCGCTGTCACCAGCACCACAAGGCTTTCCTTGATAGCTGGAAAGTATGTTGGGAAGGACGATCCAGTGTGTATAATAAGAGCACAACATGGTTTGCCGGACATAGGAGAGATAACAGAGCCTTTTGCTCAACCTTATCTAGTAGAAGGATGGAATAGAGGAAGTCATGCAGGACCTTTCATGCCAGTAAGCCTAGAACAAGCTGTTCCAACAAGGTTCGATGGGCCACCTAGGGTAGTTGCTCTGGGTTTCATAATTCAGAAAGGAAACTTGATAGGTCCTCTAGACCTTTTTAAAGATGTTTCATTCGATAGAGCAAGACAAAAAGCGAACGAGATAGCCGATTACATGAGAATGCATGGACCTTTCCAGCCACACAGATTACCAGAGAGTGATATGGAGTATACAAGCTTACCAAAGATAAAAGAAAAAGTTAAGGACAGGTGGAAAGAAGTTTAAATCAAGGAGGGACTAAAGTAGGTAGAAGATCCAGCAACCCATCTTTTGCAGCCAACCATTCAACAGTATAAAGAAGGTTCAACCCTTCTCTAGTAGCATAGACAGGAACATACAATCCTTCCTCTCTTCTAGGTTCTCCCTTTCTGATATGACCTTTTTTTAGCGCTATCTCTTCCAACCTCTTTAAACGAGAAGGAGGTATTCCTGTATATGTACAAATCTTACGGTTTGAGAGAGGTCTAGGGCTATACTTTCTTAGTGCGCGTAGCATGTCTAAGTATTCGTTTAGCATACTCCTGTAAGAAGAAAGAGTTGTGTTTTTCTTTTGGGTGTATGGGGTGAAATTTTTCTTCCGAAGAGAGTTAATCTTCTCTATTATCCTTTTTTCCAGAAAAATATCGTCTATGATGAATGTACTCGAAACAAGATCATGAATTCCGTATCTATCTTGAATCCCAAACCATAGGTTATTGTATTCTATACCTTTTTTTGTTACTGCATAATTTCTTTTTCCTTTCTCGAAATGACCGATTTTTTCTCCCCTTTCCAACAAAAATTTGCACAATTTTATCGTTATACAACATATTCCAGGGAGTCGCCAGTAAGCCATTCCATCCGAAAAATGCCTCAGTGCGTAGAGAAGGTCATGGTATTTCTCATAAGGACTTCCTGGTCTGGTTTTACTCGATATTTTAAGCCCATGATCACTCAGCATATTCAGATTAATTCAGGTTAATCTTTTAAAGTTTTTTGAAGAAGTGGGTTCTGTTAATTTGAGGTTGTTATTGTTTTAAAAGTTCATTATCAGTAATAAATAGTAAAACATCACAAGATTTTCTGAGTGAACACTTCCTATAAGTCACACAGGTAGGCAAAACATAAGTTTCTCGTTCAATATTGTAACAAGGAGTGATCTTCTATCGAGGAATTGTATCCAAGAGTTTGTTAATGTATATCTTTAGTAGTCCACTTTGTTACAACACTCTCAATGCTTGTTCATTCTCGTTACTAGAAGATGGAGGGATGAACTAATCAACAACCAAAACTCATACAAACTCATAACTAAATCGTTT
>CAZQBB010000110.1:0-2077 GCA_964591915.1 uncultured archaeon | reverse complement strand
TACCATCTCCGAATACTATAAGAGTTGGAAATTTAACTTGGAGCAATTCTACCAATGATTACTCTAACTCTTATCCGATGACTTATGAGTACTCCTTACTCTACTTAAACTTAACTCCAGATTCGATCTTGACTACTTATTACTGGCTTGCAGTTCCTCCCGTCTATGCAGGAAAATACGAGGGAAATTTAACTATAGAATGGAACACTACTCAACAGACTGGTTAATAAAATTATAAGTTTAATAATGGAATGTGGGTGGAATGAAAAAACTAATTTTCATCACTCTCACCATCTTTTCATTCCTTTTATTTCAAGCAAAATCTCATGCTTTGGGTTTTGAAGCTTCTCTCGAAAATTCAATCTCTTCAGCTAGGAGAGGAGAAACTGCAGAATTCACGATTCTCTTCTGGAACAGTCAAAATTCTTCAATACCAATTCAACTCAGGGCAAAATCAGTTCCTGACGGAATGTCTGTTTTAATCTTTCCAGATTACTTCTTGTTAAACTATTCAAAAGTCACTAAATTTCCTGCAGAGAGAGGAAAAACTTATATAAACACTAAACAAGGTTTGATGAAGACTTTTCCAGTCAAAGTCCTAGTTAAAGTTTCTAAAAAAGTTGAGTTAGGAAAGTATGATGTTTACATCGATGCTATAGCTGGTAAATCGTCAAAAGGAATTTCAACTCTATTGGAAAAAAATTTTAAGCTAACAGTAAACGTTGTTTCATTCAAAGAAACCACAACTTCATCGATTCAAGAACGAGTGAATGTTACAAAAAATCTTTGGAGAAGAATTACAGGGAAATTCACAACTCCCTCCTACCTTCCCATCTTCCTCATGATCATGGTAGCTATTTTTGTACTTTCTTGGATAATTTATAAATATGTATAAAAAAATTTTGATCTTACTGATAGTTCTTCTTTTAACAGCTCTTTACCTCAAGTTTTTTCTCTCAACCCTTACAGGCTTCATCTCTCAAATTATGGGCTTGAGTTTGGGGATAGCTAATTCAACACAAGGTGAGTTTATCTACTTTTCTTATCCTTCTCAAGTCGTGCTAGGAAATAATGCAACTTTTCATATCATTTTTCAGAACACAGGAAATCTAAACATAACTGAAAGGGTTGAGATTCACATCAAGAATTCTTCACTTGGCATAGTAGCTTCTTATTATGATGATAACTTCACTCTTTCTCCACTTCAAACCAGAAATTTCTCAGCAACTTGGACTCCCACAAAAAAAGGTACTTATTATGTTGTTGCTAGGGATCTGTATAACTCGAGTTTAGATAGTAAAATTTTAGAAGAGAACAGGAGTTTTTCAGTTCTTGAGGCTTATGAAGTTGAACTTTCAGTTTATACCGATAAATCAGCATACTGTCCAGGGGATACTGCAACCATAACTAACAAGTTGAACAATACAGGAGCGTATGATACTGTTTGTAATCTTTCCACCGAAGTCTTTAATTCTTCTGGTTTATTAGTTTATAATACTACTTGGAAAAATTTCGCCATTAATTCAGGAGAAATAAGTTATTATCAAACGACATATCAAGCTGATGGAGGAGAGCAAGATTACAATGTTATAAGCAATCTTACTTACGATGAGAAAAACGATTCAGATTTGACAAGCTTTACTGTTCGCTCACAAGAATGGATAGGTACTTTACAAGTTTCTCCTGGTTCTCCGATCGAAAAAACAATTTCGAAAGGACACTCTTCTACTCAAACTTTAAATGCTTGGTTATCTCCAGGGGCATGTAGAAACATATTCATAAGCTTCAACAAATCTTCTGGACCTCCGGGAGATTGGGTTTCTTTTTCTTCTGATCAAATTTTATTGTTGAAAACTGGAGAATTAAACTCAACCACGATTAACATAACAGTTCCAGATAATGTCACAGAAGGAGACTATACAGGAACGATCTACGTTAAAACAGAACAAGGTCAACCGTCTCAAACGATCTTAATAACTTTAATAGTTCATGTCACAAGACCAGAGATAAGCCTATCAGTGAAAATGCTCACTCCTCAAGTTTGTTTGGGTAATTTAGCGAAAGCAAACGTAACGAT
>CAZQBB010000109.1:0-2079 GCA_964591915.1 uncultured archaeon | reverse complement strand
CTTGTTTTTGTATGATAGGTCAGCATTCTATCTATAACGGTAAGGAAGGATATTGGAAAGATAGATGCATTCAATTAGATTTCGACCTGTTAACGAAGCCATTCGGGATAGATCCTGAAGAAGTGGTTTTTGTCGAAGATCTCTGGGTTGGTCCTGGAGCTTTCGGCCCATCTCTTGAGTACTTTGTGAGAGGTCTTGAAATAGGAAACGCAGTCTTTACAGAGTTTCTAACCTCTGGTTCATCCACAAAGGAAATGAAGGAAAAAGTTGTGGATATGGGAGCTGGATTAGAAAGATTTGCATGGATAACTCAGGGAACTCCAACTTCTTATGACGTGACTTTTGAACCAATATTAAGATACCTAGAGAAGAGGACAGGAATAAAATACGATGCTGAATTCTTCCTTCGCTACTCCAAGCTGGCTGGTTCCTTAAACTTGGATGAAGTAAGAAGTATAGTGAAGATGAGAAAAAATGTAGCTAACCGATTGGGAGTAACGGTTGAGTTGCTGAATCAGAAAATAAAACCTTTAGAGGGATTGTATGCTATCTCTGACCATACGATGGCGTTAACTTTTGCTATTTCTGATGGATTATTGCCCTCAAACGTCGGTGGAGGTTATAATTTGAGAGTAATCTTGAGAAGAGCCTTGAGTTTCATAGATGAATTCGACTGGGACATAGATTTGGTTGATGTTTGTGAATTGCATGCCAGACATCTTAAACTCATGTGCCCTGAATTATCTGAACATATAGATGAAATAAACAGGATAATAGAGATAGAAAGGAAAAGGTTCCATGAGACGAAGCTCAGGACTAAAAAGATAGTAGAGAGTATCGTACAGAAAGGTGAAACGATAGATGAAGGAAGATTGATCGAACTTTACGATTCTGAAGGAATCACTCCAGAGTTGATAAAAGTTTATAAACCAGAATTGAAGATTCCTGTGGACTTTTACACAAAAATTACTGAAAAGCATATGGGTGAGAAAAAAATCATCATCAAAGAATCGGTAGATGTGAGTAACCTACCTCCTACTCAACTTTTAGTATATGACGATCAAAAAAAGCTTGAGTTTCAAGCAAAAGTCTTGAGGATGATTGACGACAGGTATGTTGTACTAGATAAAACCTACTTCTTCCCTGAAGGAGGAGGTCAGAAATCTGATATCGGTTTTATAGAGGATTTCCCTGTTTCTGATGTTCAAAAGATAGGAGATGTTGTGGTTCATAGGGTTTTAGGGAAATTGGAAGAAGGAAAAACTGTAAACTGTAGGATAAACAAATACAGGAGAGAAATCTTAACCAAACATCATACTGCCACGCATATAATAAATGCTTCAGCTCGAATGATTCTTGGAAATCATGTATGGCAACATTCTGCTGAAAAAACTTCTGAGAAAGCGAGAATAGATATAACTCATTACAAGAGTTTGAGTGATGAAGAAGTGAGAGAAATAGAGAAAAAGGCGAATGAGATCGTGAGGAAGAATTTACCAGTTAAAGTTGAATGGCTTGAAAGAGGTGAGGCTGAAAAGAAGTATGGGTTTAGGATATACCAAGGAGGGGTCGTTCCAAGTAGAAAGTTAAGAATAGTCTCTATCGGGAACATAGATCATGAAGCTTGTTGTGGATTACATTGTGAAAAAACAGGAGAAGTTGAATTTATCAAGATACTGAAGACGAAAAGGATTCAAGATGGAATAGATAGGATTGAATTCACTGTTTCTTCCTCTGCTTTCAAGTACTTGAAAGAAAAAGAAAAGTTACTTGAAGAAACCGCAAAACTATTGGGTGTAAAGGAAGAAGAGGTTCCCAAAGCAGTAAAGGATTTGTTCGAGAGATGGAAATTAAAGAAGAAAGAATTAAGAAAGGTGAGGAGGAAAAAGAAAAAGTGAAAACAATCAGGGCTGTATTTTTTGACTTGTGGGATACTTTAGTTTATTCTTATTTAAAAGAAATTTCCCATGAAATCATCGATAGACTAAACCTTAGGGGAAAGAGAGAATTCTGGTATGGATGGGAGACTGTTTCTACTAAACCTATAGAAAAAATGGATGAAGTGATAATGAGTTTTTG
>CAZQBB010000108.1:0-2110 GCA_964591915.1 uncultured archaeon | reverse complement strand
ATCGGTGAGATAATTCAAGTTCCTCCAGTTAAATCAAGAGTCGCAAGAAAACCGAGAAAGAGAAAAGTTTATCATTTCAAAATCTTGAAGAAAGAAGGAAGAGATGTTAAATTCAAGGTTAAAGTTCAAGCAGGAACCTACATAAGAAAGCTTTGCCATGATCTGGGAGAGAAACTTGGAGTTGGAGCTCATTTGAAACAATTGAGAAGATTGAGCATCGCTCATTTCAAGTTAAAAGATGCTCATACTCTGGAAGAGATTAAAAAAGCTTATGAAGAATTTCAGGAAGGTAATGAAGAAAAATTAAGAAAAATTTTGATCCCGGTAGAGAAAGCGATCAAGCATGTGAAGAAAGTTTACGTTAAGAGAGAAAGTATTGATTTCATCCGGAATGGTGCTCCAGTTCTTTCTTCAAACTTAACAAAAATTCAGCCAGGAATCAAACCGAATGAAACTGTTGCCATATTCTCTGGGAAGGAATTAATAGCATTCGGGAGAGCTAAAGTGAGTAGCGAAGAAATGCTGAAGAGAAAAGGATCAGTGATAAGAACTGATAGAGTCATGTAATACGTATTACATCTTCAATCCTAAGTATTTCACAACTTTCAACCCAAGCCTGAAATTTTCCTTAAATATTCTCTTAACTATTCCAAAAACTTCGTTCCTCTTAAAGCTCATGATTCTATTCCATTCCTTAGGTTGAATGCAAGAAAAGATCGTTTCCAATTCTTCATCGTTACACGATTGTAGAAGATTCTTGGCTCGATAATGGTATTCATGATCTTTTCTCCTCTTTTCTTTTATTTCAGCCTGGTAATCTACTAAAGCCTTTTTAATTGAAACTTTCTTTTTCAGGGCTTCAGCTATATGTTTTCCCAGAACATAACCACCGAACAAAGCAGGTCCTGTGCCACCTCCATGAACCGGGTTGGTAAACCGAGCTGAAGATCCAACACATGCTAAATTAGACCAAACAAAAGATTTGGGCAAATTAAAACAAGAAACAGTTCCTCCCTTTTTCGATATAATCTTCCCCTCTAAGCCAAGCATCTTCCAAAAGTTCTCTTGGAACGGAACAGCACTCACTACTCTCGAAGCTTGACATCCTACGCCTACATTAGCTCTTCTCTTACTCTTCGGGAACACCCAACCATAGCCACCAGGAGCTATTTCATTCCCGAAGTAAATCTGTATGAGGTTTGGATCTTTAATCTTACATTCTTCAACTTTATACTGATAACAAACCTCTATGTCTTTCTTATCTATCGGTTCTTTTATCTTCAAAGCCTTTCTCCAAATAACTTGATTCAAGCCAGTAGCATCTACTATGAACTTCCCTCTTATGAATTCTCCATCGTCAGTTTCAATTCCATAGATCACTCCATTCTTGACCACAGGACTTATGACTCTTGTTCTAGTTCTCAATTCTCCTCCCATTCTCTTGAAAATTTCGGCAAGGTTTTTCAAGAAATAGTCTTTATCCAGGATCCAGCCTTGTTGTTTTTTTGTTCTCGAGATGATTTTCTTTCCACTCGGCAAGACTAGAACAAATCCAAGCATCTTGTTATCGAAGCATTTTTCTTTCAATTTTCCTCTTAGAAATTTCCCGAACTTTTTCATATGTTTAAACCAATCTTCTGATAAGCCTTCTCCACATTTTTCTTCTCCAACTTCTTCTCTACTTTCTAGAATCAGAACTTTAACATCTTTCTTGAAGTAAAGCGTTGCTATTCCTGTAGATAAGCCTGCTGGCCCAGCTCCACAGATTATCACATCGTACTCCATAGTCTAAAATAAAAATCGAGAAATATTTAAATTATATCCTCCAAAATGAAATTCATGCCAGTACCGAAAGATTTGCTGGAAATTCTAGCTTGTCCCAAATGTAAAGGAGATGTTGAAGAGAAAGGAATGTTCATCGTTTGTAAAAAATGTAAACTTGCTTATCCTGTTCTGGATGGAGATGTACCTGATATGCTCATAGAGGATGCTTGGAAGTTGGAGAAAGCGAAAAAAGCTAAATTCAAACATGATTTGAAGCTTTAAGAGTTATACAACAATCTGTAAGAAATTTTTACGAGATAGATAGTTTTCAAAAATTCTTATTTAA
>CAZQBB010000107.1:0-2160 GCA_964591915.1 uncultured archaeon | reverse complement strand
TTCGAGAAGGAGATGGATTTGGTTTTCAACGGGAAGAAAAAGAGAGAAGAAGTGATAGAAGAGGCGAAGAGAGTTTTGATTGAAATACTCAAGGATTTTAAGAAGAACGAGCACAAGATCGGAGAAAAATTGTTAGAGGGTTTGATAAAAGCAAGGAATGAAGAGAGAAGGATCGGAGAATGTCCTAACTGTGGAGGAGAGTTGAGGATAATATACTCGAAGAAGAGTGGAAAACGTTTCATAGGATGCTCTAACTATCCTGATTGTAGGAGTATTTTCCCACTTCCTTCTGTCGGAAGGATAATTCCTTTGAACAGAAATTGTGAGGTCTGTGGGTTGCCGATGATCAGAGTAGAGAGGAAGAAGAGATCATTCGAGATGTGTATCAATCCTGAGTGTAAAACAAAAGAAGACTGGAAAAAGAAAAACTAACAAGTTAGCGTGAATTCTCCGCTCGTGTTGTTCCTGCAGTACACTTCGTTATTGTTCACATCATAACTCTGGTATACTGTGGTGTTAGCAACACAGCACTTGTAATGAACGTAATTGTTCTTCAACTCGTTATAATCTCCTAGGTTGTTCAGGCATTCATCCAAGTCGTTGTTCAAATTACTCCATCTTTCTCTTAAATCACTCAGGTCATCTAGATTCTTTTCATCCAGGAAGTCTTTGAAATCGTTCAACTCTTCTTCACATCGAGTGTAATTCGATTGAAGACTCATGTATTTATTCTCACACTCTCCGCTAACACTCTGACAGCTTATCAAAAGTTGGGTTTTACTGTCTAGATTGTCCTCACAAGTGTTCAAATCTTGATTGCATACATTCAAGTCATTCTTCAGAGAAGATATTTCATTCTTGCACCCTTCCAGACTCGTCTTAAGGCTTGTCATGTTCTTCTCTAGAACCTTGAGATAGTTTCCACTCGAGAAGTTGAAGTATGAGATGACTATTATCACAGTGATTAAAAGCAGTATGATGATCGAGTTCTTGCTGAATTTCATCCTTGCTTCTCCGAACCTCTCGCTGAAGTCTTTACCCCAAGGGTTTTTCTTGAACACAAGAATCTTTTCTCTCTCAATTATTTATTTCTTCTGAACGAGAACTCAAGCTCTGGGATTATGGCCGGAGTCTTTATTATCTCCATCGTGTTTTCGGTGGTCTTGAACCCCTTTAAAGTCAAGATGTAAGAGCGAGTTGATTTTACGATAAACTCTTCTCTCAACAGATAATTCAAATGCTTATAGACTTCACTACTTCCTATCTGTATTCCCATCGATTGGAATGCTTTAACTATTTCAGTGTAACCCATAGGTCTTTCTCTCAAGATAAAGAGTAGTAGAAGCCTTTTTCCTGAGGCAAACGTTTGACTCATCTTGAGTATGTTCTGGATTTCTTCTTGGTTCATTGATTACTCTATAGTGAGTAAAATTTTTATTCTTTGAAAGGAAAAGAATTTAAAGTTTAGCCTCCACTTTTTTTCACTTCATCTAAAAATTATTCAGTCGATGTACTATCTTCCTTTTTTTCCTTTGAAGAGTCTTTTCCTCCAGAAGAAGAGGATTATAGCAAGTAAAACAACGACCGTTATTCCAGTTATCAACCAATCAACAGAATAAAGAGCTGTTACGAATCCTGTAATAGGAGAAGGTTTAATCGTTGTAGTTGTTTCTTCGACCAAAGGAAATATTTCCCCAGACCTTTCAAAATCTGAGGAAGAGCCAACTACTATTTCCCCATTTTTTTCATTCGGAGTTATCGTGAAATGAAGAGTTGTTTCTTCATCTGGTAAAAGATGAACAGTTTTACTCCATTCATCTGCAGTCCAACCATCGGGTAATGATAACGTGATGACATCCGAACCTTCTTTATCTCCGATGTTCTTAACTCTTACTCCAAGGTCGAAGGTTTCGTTCGCGATGATTTCAGGAGGTATGATCAACTCGACGATGTCCATCTTAACAGTCGGTGCTGATGGTATTGTTGTTGTGGTTGTGGTACTCGTTGTGGTTGAAGTTGTTGTTGTCTCTTTTAGTGCAGATCCTCGACCTGTTGGTACTATTGAAGTGGTTGTTGTCACCGGAATTGGAACATTTAGAGTTAAGTCTAGCCTAGTTATATTGCCGTTATAGAATTTAGCATTTTCATTAGCTTGGATTC
>CAZQBB010000106.1:0-2182 GCA_964591915.1 uncultured archaeon | reverse complement strand
GTACATAAGTCGTATGATATATTTTCTTCTTTTACAAATTAAGTAAAAGATGCTAAAAGAAGAGTTAGCAAAAAGATACAAAAGCATTTTCAAGAAAGAGTTTTATGGATTCTTAGAATCCGTTAAAAAACCTTTCTTGAATTCGATAAGAGTAAATACTTTGAAGATAAGTGTAGAGGAACTAAAAGAGAGACTCAAAAGTAAAGGATGGAAAATCAAACAGTTCGATTGGTATGAGCACGGTTTCTTTGTTTTCAAGCCCGAGTCCAAACTCGGAGCAACTTTAGAATTCTCTCTCGGCTACTATTATGTTCAAGAGGCTGCGAGTATGGTTCCTCCCTTAATCCTTGATCCAAAACCTGGTGAGGTAATTCTCGATGTTTGTGCAGCTCCTGGTTCTAAAACAACACAAATGGCTCAGTTAATGAAAAACAGGGGGATAATAGTTGCCAACGATGTGAAATTAGACAGATTAGTAGCTTTAGGAGCTAATTTACAAAGATGTGGAGTTGCTAATACCATAGTTACTCAGATGGATGGAATCAAGTTTGCCAAACTAAAACAAAAGTTTGATAAAGTTCTGGTAGATGCTCCTTGTTCTGGAACAGGAACCTTAAGATCAAATCCTGTTGTGATTAACGAAGTAAGTATCGGTGGAATAAAAAGATTATCAAAATTACAAAAAAGACTCGTTCTGGCTGGTCTCAACTCTTTGAAAGAAGATGGTGTTTTAGTTTATTCCACTTGCTCTTTAGAGCCAGAAGAGAATGAAGAAGTGATAGATTTCCTTCTAAAGAAGGAAGATGCTGAGATAGAGAAGATTAGGCTAAAAAAGTTTAAGTTCAGGAAAGGACTGAAAAGCTGGGAAGAAAAGGAATTCGATGGAAGGGTCAAAAAATGTGTAAGAATTTACCCTCAGGATAATTTCACAGACGGTTTTTTCATAGCAAAGGTGAGGAAGGTTTGATAACAAGGATGATGAAAAAATCTGAAAGAAAAAAAGTTTTGAGTATACTAGAAGAAAGGTTTGGATTCAAAGATTTGAAAGACTTCTATACTCTGAAAAGTGGGAAAAACAGAATAAGGCTCATATCCAAGGATTTTGAATTTTTGAATATCAAAGGGATGAGAATTAAGTTCATGGGATTAGAATTTGGAGTCTTGGTAAAGGGTGAAAAATTGAGACTAACTATAGAAGGATCTCAGATAATAATCAAGAAAGCCAAGAAAAATATCCTAGAGATAGATGAAAGAGCTACTAGAGAATGGATGAGTGGGAAAACTCCTTGGGTTGGGATAAATAAAGCTGAAGAAGGGTTTGTTATAGTAAAGCACAAAAAGGATGTGTTGGGTTGTGGAAGATACGCAAAAGGAAAGCTCTGGAGTTTCGTCCCTAAATGGAGAAGAATCTCAATCTTTTGATTTATTTTTATCCAATTTTTGTTGGATCTAAGAGAGAGTTAAACTTTAATTTCTTTCGAAAACTCTTAAATTAGTAAGTTTAAAATACTTTCGGGGGCCGGTAGATCAACGGTAGATCGCTGCCCTTGCAAGGCAGAGAAGTTATCTCTGTAAGCTCGGGGTTCAAATCCCCGCCGGTCCATGAGAACTTAGATCAACGAATATCTATTTCTGGATTTCTACTTCTACAGGCTGGAGAGGTTGTATGCAGAATTGTTTGGCTGATAATTCGTTCATCTTTTTTCTATTCCTGTTTTTTACATCTCTCTCTAATCTTAAGTATTCCAAACCTTTAATTGTGATACGATAAACTTTTCTAGGTCTCTCTGAACTATGATCCCATCTCGATGCGACTAAACCCATTTTCTCTAGTTCTTTTAGAGTTGGATAAATGGTTGATGGACCAAGATAAACTCCGAATTCCTCTCGGATTTCCTTTATGAATTCATAACCATGAAGCTCATACTTAGTCAACTTCCTCAAGATTATACTTTCTAAATTAGCCTTTACATCATTTTCTCTGATATTTTTCTCGTATTCTCTTCTTAGCAAATTATCACCATTAAATGGTTGTAACAAAAAGTTTAAATACTTTTTTCGAAGAAAGAAACTACTTCAAAAAATTCATATATTTTAGTACCAAAATCTTTAAATATGATTGTCACTTCTTATTAGTGATTAACATGACAGCAGTTAAAAGTTGGGGAGAAAAAGTAACACG
>CAZQBB010000105.1:0-2205 GCA_964591915.1 uncultured archaeon | reverse complement strand
TGATGTTAGGGGCAGACGGAGTTGCCATGGGAAGAGCTATGGTTGTAGCAGGGACTGTTAATGGAAAAAAAGGAATAGTTAATTTTGTCAATGCAATAAAGGAAGAACTACAGATGATAGCGACTGTAGAAAGAGTTAAAGAAGTTTCTAAACTAAAAGGAAGAACAAAGAATCTTTTAGCATTAACGGAAGAAGCTGGTAGACTTTTTGGGATAGGGAGTGAGGCTAGAAAAATCCTGTAGAAAATTTAAGTCCAGGAATTAAAATTATACTCATGTACGAAAAATTGTTAGAGGATAGTCCAGGAGAAAGAATAATTTTGCTTTCGAACGAAGCCATAGTTAGAGGTGCTCTAGAAGCTGGGGTAGGGTTTGCATCGACTTATCCTGGAACTCCTGCTTCTGAGATAGGAGATACTTTCGCAAGGATATCCAAAGATGCTGGAATATATTTCGAATATTCAGCCAACGAAAAAGTTGCTCTAGAGGCAGCTGCGGGAGCTGCTTTCTGTGGAGTTAGGTCAATAGTTTCTATGAAACACTTCGGTTTGAATGTTGCTGCAGATTCATTCATGCCGATAGCCTATGTTGGAACGAATCCTATGGTTATCGTTTCAGCAGACGATCCAAACTGTTGGAGTAGTGCTCAATCCGAACAAGATAACAGATTCTATGCAAGATTAGCTCATGTACCTATGCTTGAGCCTTCCGATCCCCAGGAAGCTAAAGATTTTACGAAGCTTGCTTTCGACATTTCGGAAAAATTTGAGATACCAGTGTTGTTGAGAGAAACTACGAGGGTAAGTCATACGAGAGGAGTAGTTAAACTAGGAAGAATCGTTAAGGGGAAAACTAGAGGAGAATTCATCAAGGATTTGAAAAGATTCAATAACTTACCTCCTCACACGATGGAAATGCATGAGAGAATACTCAAGAAGATAGAGAAGATAAGAAAAGTTTCAGAAAAAACAAAGTTGAATTTTTTTCTTAATAAAGGAAAGAGAAGTGACTTTGGAATAATAGTTTCGGGAGTTTCTTTCAATTATGTTATGGACGCTTTGAATGATCTTGATGTTAAATTGCCTATCTTAAAATTAGGACTAACTTATCCTCTTCCTAGGAGAAAAATAGGTGGTTTCATAAAAAAACTTCATTCCGTGTTGATCGTTGAAGAACTTGAACCATTAATAGAAGAAGAAGTCCATATGATAGCTAAGGATTATAATCCAAAGCTGAAGATTTTTGGAAAAAACCTCTTACCTAAATCAGGAGAGTTTAAAATAGAGAACATCATTCTAGCTGTAAGCAAAATAATGAAGAAAAAACCTAAGTTTGATTTCGAATCTCATCTTAAGAGATTCAGAAAGATAAATGTTCCGAAAAGATCTGCAGTTCTTTGTCCAGGATGTCCACATAGAGCAACTTTCTATGCGGCTAAAGTAGCAGCTGGAACTGAAACCATATTCGGGGGAGATGTGGGTTGCTATATCCTCGGAATATTTCCTCCTTTGAATACCCAAGATTTCATATTCAGCATGGGTGCGAACATAGGTGTAATTCATGGAATAAAAAAAGTGAGTGATCAAAAAGCGATTTCGTTCCTCGGAGATTCAACGTTCTTCCATGCCGGAATGCCTGGGCTAGTGAACACAGTTTTCAACAAATCGAATCCGTTAGTGATAATCTTGGACAATCGTTACACTGCCATGACAGGTCACCAACCTCACCCTGGGACTGGGTACACTGGAATGAAAGATAAGACTGTTCCTATCCCCATAGAGGATGTAGTGAAGGGAATGGGAGTTAGGCATGTTAAGGTTGTCGATCCCTTTGATGTTAAAAAGATGATAAAAACTATTAAAAAGTTGATGAAGAAAAAAGAAACTTCTGTGATTGTTGCTAAAAGAGAATGTCAGCTGATGGCCACTAGAAGAAAATTGAGAGAAGGAATAAAGATTCCAAAATATGAGATAAACCAGGAAAAATGTAAGAAGTGTGGAATTTGTCTGTATGCTTTTGGTTGCCCTGCAATTTATGTAGAAAATGGAGTTTTCAAGATCGATAAGAATTTGTGTACAGGATGTGGAGTCTGTGCTCAAATCTGCCCGAACAAAGCTATTTACAGAGTGAAAAAATGAAAGAATTCAACTTGGTTTTGAGTGGAGTAGGTGGACAAGGGGTGATAACCTTAGCCAGGATAATAGCT
>CAZQBB010000104.1:0-2209 GCA_964591915.1 uncultured archaeon | reverse complement strand
GAGAGCTAACAGTCCATGGGCTTGTAATGCTTTGCAGTTCAGTGGAGGAGAACCAACTTTAAGGAACGATTTACCGAACTTGATAAAAGAAGCTAAGAAAGCTGGGATAACTCACGTTGAAGTCAACACAAACGGAATAAGGATCGCTGAAGATATTCGATACTTAAAGAAATTAAAGAATGCTGGTTTGTCAACACTCTACCTTCAGTTTGATGCTTCTCCAGATAGCCAGAACTCAGAGAGGATAAACCTTAGACTGAGAGGGAGGAAAATGAACGATATCAGAGAAAAAGTGATAGAGAATTCTAGAAAAATCGGTTTAAGCTCGATAGTTCTAGTAGTAACATTAGCCAAGGGTGTTAACGATAAAGAATTAGGTAATATAATCAAGTATGCCGTGAAGAATAAAGATGTGGTGAGATGTGTTAACATTCAACCAATTTCAATGGCTGGAAGAGCAAGAAACATAAAGGTAAGAGAAAAGCTTAGAATCACAATACCAGATACGTTGATTGAAATAGAAAAGCAAACGAAGAAAAGAGTAACAAGATGGGACTGGAGACCCGTTAACTGGCCAATGCCTATAGCTAAAGGAATGGAAGTTTTAAAAGGTAAAATGTATCCTGAATTCACGATGCATCCTGCTTGTGGTGCTTCTACCTTTTTGTTAGTAGAAAAGAACGGAAGCTTTAAGCCGATAACTCGTTATTTAGACGTGGATAAGTTTGCTGAAGTTTTTTGGGAAGTGTATTATCTTGGTTCTATGGGTAAGAAAACAAGAGCGAAGATGAAGTTGTTGAAACTTCTCCCGATGATAAAGTCAAGACCGATCAGAAACTTGATCAAAAACGTCATAGTAAAAGGGAGTTATGAAGCGTTGGGTGAACTGATGCATAGTGTGATAATGCTCGGGATAATGCATTTTCAGGATGTATGGAATCTCGATATCGAAAGAGTTCAAAGATGTGCTATTCATTACTCATTGCCAGATGAAACGATAAGATCTTTCTGTACTTACAACAGTCTCTACAGACCTGAAATCGAGAAAAAATATTCCATTTCAATAAAAGAGTGGATGAGAAGAAGTGGAAAAAGAGTAACTGAATACAATTGATTTTAAATTTTCATCGAGGAGTAACGACTTATTGTATACTCTTCTAACAAAATTTTTATTTAAACGTTATTCAAAAAATTATAGCACCCTGATAAATTGTGTCTTGAAATAGTTTTAAATACAATATGTAGTGGTTAGGATGAGATGCCCATACTGTTCTTCAGAAAACACACGGGTAATAGATAAACGTTTTATTCCTGAGTCGGGAATGAACAGGAGAAGAAGAGTATGTCTTGACTGTGGAAGAAGATTCACGACTTATGAGAGAGTAGAGATGACAGATATAGTTGTTATCAAGAAGGATGGGAGAAGAGAAAGGTTCGATAGGAATAAATTAAGAACGAGTATCATCAAAGCATGCGAAAAGAGACCGATAAGTTATAGAACTATTGAAAAGACCGTTGAGAAAATAGAGAAAAAGGTGAGAAGGCTTGGGAAGCCAGAAGTTGAAACCAAAGTGATAGGAGAATTAGTGATGAAAGAACTCAAATCACTGGATGAAGTCGCTTATGTAAGGTTTGCATCCTATTACAAACATTTCACTGATGTGAAATCTTTCGAGAAAGAATTGAGAAAGTTAAGACTTTGGAGAAGGAGGAAAAGGAAGATCACAAAGATAAAAAAACGAGACGGAAGTATAGTAAATTTCGATCAGAATAAGATAACAGAAGCTATATGGAAAGCGGCACAGGCAGTTGGAGGAAAAGATAGAGAATTAGCTAAATTACTGTCGGATGAAGTCGTTTCTCTTCTGGAAGAAAAATTTACTCACAAGATTCCTACTGTTGAAGATGTTTTAGATTCTATAGAAAAAGTTTTGGTCGAGAACGGACATGCGAAAACCGCAAAGGCCTTCATCATTTACAGAGAACAGCATAGAAAAATGAGAGAGATGAAAGAGATGCTCTTGAATGTAGGAAACGTTGTCGACAGTTATACCAGTAAAGAGGATTGGAGAGTGAGAGAAAATGCAAACATGGGATTTTCATTCTCTGGACTAACTTGGCATGTCGCAGGGACTGTGATGGCATACTATGCTTTAAACTATGTTTATCCAAAAGAGATAGCAAGAGCACATATAGAAGGAGATTATCA
>CAZQBB010000103.1:0-2251 GCA_964591915.1 uncultured archaeon | reverse complement strand
GTTATCGCTGATCTAGTAGGTGACAACGTTGGAGATTGTGCTGGAAGGGGAGCAGATCTTTTCGAATCCTTTTCAGATAACATAATAGGTGCTATGATCTTAGGGTCCGCATTTCTTTTCATGTACGGGTCCAAAGGAATAATCTTCCCTCTGTTGATGGAATCCATTGGAGTTGTAGCAACGATAATAGGTATTCTTTCGATGAAGAGTGGGAAAGATCCAATGAAATCCATCTACCTGAGTTTTGGTGTAACATCTGTCCTATGCTTGATAGGCTTCTATTTTCTAGCAGTGAACTTCATGGAAGATTTAAGTCTTTTCTACTGTGCTTCACTGGGTTTAGCTAGTAGTTTTATCGTAGCTTTGATAGTACTCTATTACACAGGGATAGGAAAAAAAGTTACTAGAGAAATAGCGAAAGCTTCAAAGAGTGGAGCTGCTATAAACTTGATAACAGGATTCTCATACGGGCTCGAAAGCGCTGCATGGCCAATCATTTTGATAGGTGTAGTGATGATAATCTCATACTTGATAAGCGGTGGGGGTTTGCATGGAATTTATGGGATAGCTACTGCTGCGATGGGGATTCTCTCGACAACAGGGATAATAATGACTTCAGATACTTTCGGTCCTATTTCTGATAATGCAGATGGGATAGCAGAGATGTCTGGGATAAAGAAAGAAGTTGAAGAAAAGACTGAAGTCTTGGATGCGGCCGGTAATGTGACTAAGGCTGTCACTAAAGGGTATGCGATGGCCTGTGCTTCTTTGACCAGTGTAGTACTACTTTTTGCCTATATTCTGGAAGCATCGAAAGGATTAGAGATTAGTTTTTCATCGATAAACGATGTAATGATAAACTTAGTCAACCCTGCAATGATCGTACCGATGTTCATAGGAGCAGCGATCCCATTCCTATTCTCTGCGTTAGCGATAAGAGCAGTAGGAAGAGCGTCATTCAAGATGGTTGAAGAAGTTAGAAGACAATTCAAAGAAATAAAAGGGTTGATGGAAGGAAAAGCTAAGCCTGATTACTCACGCTGTATCGATATAAGCACGAAATATTCATTGAAGCAGATGATATTACCAACGCTTCTCTCCCTCATAGTTCCGATAATGATTGGATTCGCTTTTGGAGTTTGGGGTTTGGCATCGTACCTTCTTTCAGTGACCATAGTTTCAGTGTTACTAGCCGTTTTCATGTATAATGCTGGAGGTGCTTGGGATAATGCAAAGAAATACATAGAAGCGGGAAACTTTGGAGGGAAGGGAACGAAAACACATGCAGCTTCTGTCATAGGGGATACTTTTGGAGATCCGTTAAAAGATACGGCAGGCCCTTCCTTGCATATACTGATAAAGCTTCAGAACATAATAGCGATAACGTTACTTCCTCTTTTCATAACATATGCTTTAATAATGTAAAGTCGAATTTTTATTCGTGAGGAGAGTGAAAGAATTACCTCCGGGACCAAACCCGCCAGAAGAGATTTTTGTACTCGTTGAAATTCCAGAAGGCTCCCAGAACAAGTATGAACTCGACAAGGAATTTGAAGTGTTTAAACTTGACAGAGTTCTACACTCTCCTTTACATTATCCTGCAGATTATGGGCATGTACCGTCTACTCTTTGTGAAGACGGAGATCCAATCGATGTTCTAGTTCTTACTACAGAACCTACGTTTCCAGGTTGTTTGATAAAGGTTAGGCCAATCGGATTAATCGAGATGGAAGATGAGAAAGGAGTAGACGATAAAATTCTTGCAGTTCCTGTGGATGACCCGAGATTTTCACATGTGAAAGATATAAAGGATATTTCCCAGCATATCCTGAAAGAGATCACACACTTCTTTGAGATGTATAAAGCTCTGGAGCCAGAAAAATGGGTGAAGATTAAAGGATGGTTTGGAAGTGAAAAAGCAAAGAAAACTATAATGAAATCTATTCAACTTTATAAGAAGAAAAAGAGTAAATTGATAAAGTGAGTGGATGTACAGAATATTGACGATAAAAACAAAGATAAAGGTTCCTCCTTCTCGTTTCGGTATGCCTTTAAAGAAAGCTATAAAAGAGAGTATAGCGGAAACATACGAGAACAGGTTGAACAGAAATTTTGGTATGGGATTGTGTGTTGTTTCGATAGAGGAGATCGGTGAAGGAAAAATCTTAGCAGGGGATCCTTCAATCCATTATCCAGTTGTTTTTAACCTTCTCGTCTTTAAACCAGAATTACACGAAGTTCTGGTCGGTGA
>CAZQBB010000102.1:1196-2283 GCA_964591915.1 uncultured archaeon | reverse complement strand
TTTCCAGGACATCTTCATACATTCCTACCATATCCCTCCATATAGGATCCTGTGTGAAGAAGAGATAGTTTGCAACGAGTTCGCAAGCATCCCTGTAATCTCCTCTTGTTCTTCCAAGCAGAGACCATTCTCTCTTTTTTTTGTCTTTTTCGCTCAGCTTCTTCAACAATTCTTCCTTTATACGTTTTTCTAGCAGTTCTGTATGTATCCTTCCTGTTACTTCCGCTCTCTGCTCTTCTGTGATTTTTCCTTCAGCTATCATCTTCGCCACTCTTCTGCTCGTTTCAACCTCAACCTCATACCAAACATTCCTTATCTTCTCGCCAAGAACAAGACTATCATACTTATCCCAAAAGTTTCTAACAAAATATTCCCTCAGCATTTTATTCTCGAACAGTATATCTGAGATAAACCTGCCATTCCAATCAGACATCACAATCTCAAGCCTAGCTCCCACGTAAGTAAGCATCTCAACCCAGTAATGCAAGCAAGAATGAAAATTAACGTAATGACATCCAGCATATACTGCAGATTTTATCGATTTCTGTACATGATCTTGTGCTTCTCTCCACTGATAGACTTCAGGAATGGTGAAAGGTATCGTTAAGCTTCCATGAAAATTCAAGTCCAAGCCTTGTTTTTTTGCTATGTATCTCAACTCTTTTCCCATGCTAAAATCGATCTCATGAGGAACATCACCAGCTATCTCGACTCCACTCGCACCTCTCGTTAAAACATATCCTATCTTTTTCACCGTGTCTGCTACTTCCTCAGCTCTCGCTATTCCGAAGAGTCCTGTTGATACTGCAATCTTGAAACCCATCATATACCACCGAAATTCTCTTGCAAGTAGGCCCATATCTTTGCATCGAATATCTCTCTCAAATATGGTCTCCCGTAAGAATAGAACAATCTATCATGCACATGAGGATCATAGGGTCCTTTGACTAGACCGAGCTTAAAACCGAATACATCACTGAGAGCTTTGGATAAACTCCTCAGGAAACTCTTTATAGAAGATTTGACTTCAGGAAAAGAACCAAATTCTTCCTCTTCCTTTTTATACAGCTCAGGAAATTGTTCTCTA
>CAZQBB010000102.1:0-1186 GCA_964591915.1 uncultured archaeon | reverse complement strand
GAAAATCATCTATTCCCTTCACTCTCCCCCCGACTAAGAATCTTTTTCCTAGTAACTCATCTATGTAAAGATCGAGCTTCTTCTCTTCAGCTATTATCTCGAGTATCTTCACCAACATCATGTTCTGGGTCAGGAATATGGATGAAAGTCTGTTGAAATCCACATCCTCTATCTCTAATCCGCTCGGGAGTTTATAGACCATTATAGAAACTGGGATATGAACCAAAACATACCATTCTGTACTCGGACTTCCTTGCTCATAGAGCCTTTTCCTCGCTTCCATGATATCTTCTTTAGTTATTTTTACTCCATGCTTTCTCTCGATGTAGGGGATGAAAAACTTGACGACATCATCGTATGGCTCAATCCTGAATCTTGGAATGGACTTTTCCCTAACTTTAAGCTGTGTGGTCCCATAATACTTTGGACCAGTTCCTTTAGCTTCATACCTTATTCTCGGCGGTTTATGAGGTTCTATCGCTTCCAAGCCTTCCATCTTAGTCCATGCCCAGAATTCAACATACTGTAAAGATACGGGCATTCCAGTCCCTATGGGTAGATTCATGTGCATGGCAAGAGTATGGTCGTCCACTTCTCTCATCATATAGACTCTTCTTATCAAAGGTCTCACCCAATTCCTGTATTCTTCTATAGATGCTTTTCTACCTTCCAGTCGTTCAAGAATTCTTCTGTATCTTTCTTTGACTTCTTTCCCGAACAATTCCTTCCACCTCTTGTACAACCTGACTTTTGTCGCTAAAACTACTGCTTCAGCTCTTGAAACATCAATTCTCTTCAATATTTTATCTACAGTATCATCTTCATCGTTTAAGAACTGAAAATCAGCTATTAAAGTCGGCCATCTTCTCACTAATGAAAGCATCGATATTCCTTCGGGTAAACGAGCATCGACTTGGTCTATGAACATGGCTTTGAGAGAATGCTCATCTTTCCTCGCAAAGTAGCCGAGTATTTCTTTATACCTTCTTGCGTCATGTGCTAAAAGCTCTACATCGGATATAGCTCTGTCAACGTGTGCTAAGCCTTCTTTTATCTGTCTTATCAGATCTTGCTTTTGTCTCACTATTGTTTGATAAAGGGGATGAGAAGGAGAAATCTCGATCCATTCATCAACTTTAACCACGTTGAACTCCCATCTGTTCTGGAGGTTGTTAACTAAGCCAGT
>CAZQBB010000101.1:0-2343 GCA_964591915.1 uncultured archaeon | reverse complement strand
CCAGTTCCGCATACAAGAATTCCTCTTTCAAACTTTTTCTCGGCAACACTCTCAGCTACTCTTAAAGCATAATCTGGATAGTCGACTGATTCCTTGCTAAAAGTTCCAAAATCTTTGTACCCATACCCTAATTCATTCAAAAATTCCTTCAGTTTTTCTTTCAATTCAAAACCAGCATGATCAGAAGCTATCGCGATCTTCATGGTATAAAATTAGAATAAAACAATAAAAACATGAAAGTTGATTTCATTGAAGGTTTGCATGTCTTTCTCTCAAATCTTTTTCACGTTTTTTCAAGATGCTCATAAGTTTTGCTATGAGGGAATCTAAGAACAACATCGTCGACAATTCAAACATGCTGCCTAGAGGAGTGAGGGGTTCATGCTCTCCAGTGAGTTGACTGGAAACATAGTTGTAACTACTCTTAATCTCCTCTCTTCCAGGAATCTTCACTACTACATCAGATAATTTAGCGATCGGAGAATCCTTATGAGATGTCACGCTTATGATCCTTATTCCCATTTCTTTAGCGGTCTCAACTACGCTTAAAGTCGAAGAAGTCCTTCCAGAACCGGAAATAGCAATTAAGAGGTCGTCTTTTTTCACTGAAGGAGTTATAGTTTCTCCTATAACATAAACGTTGAAACCCAAATGCATTAATCGCATGGCAAACGCTCTTCCAACCAATCCACTCCTCCCTGCACCAACGATGAAGATATTCTTAGATTTAACGATGTTATCTATGAACTCCTTTATTTCCTTCTCATTCAGTTTATCCATGTTCGCCATTATCCTCTTCGTTATTTCCTTTAAGATTCTTTTGACCATTTTTTCACCTTAAAACGTTCATTATTCTTTTTGTAGCTAATCCTGGATCATCTGATTTAGTTATGAAACTTCCGACTATCACTATCTCAGCTCCTGCTCTAGCAACTTCGACAACTTTCTCATCGTCTAACCCACCAGCAGCAACGACCGGAATCCTAAGTTCTTCACACAATTTTCTTAGGATAGGATAAGGATACTCAGAATTCTTCTGTTGGTCTATACCTAGATGTAGTGCCACATAATCGACACCCATCCTCTCCAATTCTTTTGCTCTTTCTACTGGATTTTGAACGTTTATCAAATCACAGACTATCTCCACACCAAATTCCCTCCCTGCTTTGAGTGCTTCTCTAATCGTGTTGTTATCCGCAGCTCCAAGAATAGAGACCATATCAGCTCCTGCCTCTGCCGCAAGCTTTGTCTCCAAATAACCAGTGTCCATCGTCTTCATATCAGCGACTATTTTCCTTCCAGGAGCGATTCTCTTTAAATCAGTTACAACTCCAATTCCTTCAGATTTTATGAGAGGAGTTCCAGCTTCGATTATGTGGGCTCCAGCCTCAGAACATTTTTTTGCAATCTCTAGAGCTTTATTTTTCTCTAAAAGATCGAGAGCAACTTGAAGTCTTACCAGCCTTACCCCCTCCAAAAATTTCTTTAACTCTTAAGATTATAATTCTTTTCTCTCTTACTTTATATTTATTTTTACCCAAGTTGGGTTACTTACTTAAAGTTTCAAATTAAATTCTCCGAAGGGATCGAAAATGGGAATCCACATCCAAGGTTTCAGTGATCATACCCTACCTTATAAATGGGTGGACTTTAAAGTGAATGAGAAAGCCGAACTGAAGTTATACTTTCCTACTTTGAATCCAAGAGGAGAATTAAAACCCATACCCCTCACCGACATAATGAGCCTTGATTATCTACTTCAAGCTTATCGTGAGGGCTTACTAGTTCAGAAAGAGATAGACATTCCTGTACATGTTAAAAGAATCGGTTTTGATCGAGAGACTTATCGGAGATTGAACTGGGTATCATTAAAAGGTTGGGTTGAAATGATTTTCGAGCCAGAAGAAGATTTATCAGGGATCGTTGAGTACGTTTCATCCATCTATGAGATGAGAGAACCTCCGATAAGATGTCCGAGAATGATAGGGGTTTATGTTTACTTCAAGAATGAGATGAGAAGAGGTTTACCTTCAGACATTTATCGTGTAAAAGAAACTGAAGATATTACTTTATGTGCTAAAGTGAGTTCAGGAGAAGAACCAAATTGTCCTTACAGGTGAAGTCGTTAGCTTATCTCTTTTAAAGCTTCTATTATCAACGGAGCAACGGAAACATTAGAGGCAGGAGTAGGTATAGAATCGGTTACGACCAAATAATCTGTTACTTTTTTCAATTTCTCAAAAGAATCTTTTATGAACAATCCATGAGTGGCTGCAGCTACTACTTTTCTTGCTCCCCCAGACTTTACTTTCTCTATTGCTTTTATCATAGTCCCTCCTGATG
>CAZQBB010000100.1:0-2362 GCA_964591915.1 uncultured archaeon | reverse complement strand
AGCAGCACCGGCACTGAAACCAGGTCCGAAAATATGTGGGTAAGAGGGAGCGAATATCAACATCTTTTCACCTTTTTTAATACCTATTTCTTCGAACGCACTTGCACTGATTAGTTGTCTAACTGCCCAATCTATTCCAGAATATACAGTATGTTTACGAGGACCAGTAGTTGCCATCGACTGAAAATCATAAACTGCTTTCTCTTCAACAGCAAAAGTGTAGGGATACTTATCTCCTCCTCTCAAAAGTTCATTGGTTAATGTTTTCAACTCTTCGAGACCATCTACACTATCAATACTATCGATGTTTATCCCTTCATACAATTTTCTATATGCTGGGACTCTCTTTACTGCATACTTAAGATTTTCTGGAAGAAGTACATCCCTCACTTCTTTAAGCTTGGTGGAATTTCTCTGTAAGTTTAAGATCTCAGGTAAGATCTCAGGTTTCATCCTGTACAACAAACTAATGTACTCATTCTCTTTTATTGGTATTTCTTCTTCCAACTCGAGTAATATGGGATCGATGATATTTGGTGGCCTATTTGCCAATTCTACAATATCTTGAATTTCAGTTATTTTTTCCATTCAATCGCCTCCTTTTCATCCTCATGGATTAAGCCATGAGCTTATCAAAGACCTCAAAAACTTCTATTGTATTGTTATGAAAAAGTGTCTTCGAACCCGGAGGATTTCCAAATTCGCCAAAAGTATAGAATCCTAAAAATGGTGTATCTTTGCCGATGATAGACTTGATTGTGTTGATTTCTTTACTAACCTTCTCACCGAGCATTTTTTTCCTTATACCACAATCAAATACCAAAGCGAAGGCAGGCTTGTCATTCATTCTTTCCACTCCTACTTTAGCCGCGTTTAATGCAGCATTTATTATACCATCCTTAGAAAGTTTCATTAAACATAATGGTATATTTTTTTCTATGATCGATCCTGTGTAGAGTCCACCCATGAAGTATTTACCAACTACTTTGAGCCAGTATTCACCCATCAAGTCTTTCACTGCGAAGGGACTTTTCATGGAAGCAAAAAAAGGATCTTTTTTGATAACTTCCTTGTCTATTCCACTCAATTCAGAATAAACATCGACAGCAGGTTTTCCATTTAACTTCCTTATCCAATGATAATCCTTAACATCAGTAACTGTCGCGATTTTCCCTGTGGGCTCATACGCATGTGCAAGTCCGATGGAATTAAAAAGGTTTATGAACATAGCTACTCCTACCATCCTATCCGAGTAACATTCTCCGTTTGCAAAACAATAATTCTTTTTACACTCCCACCCACCTGCAGCAGCCCCTCCTATGATCTTTACACCGGTTCCCAAGGCCCTTTGAGCCCCTCTTAAAACAAATTCGTTTTCGTAAATGTTCGGTAGAAATGGAAGCTCGGTTACTTCGGGTCCTTTTCCTAATATCAAAAAAACATAGGGAATCATTTTAACGAATTCAGCAGGTGATACTTTTTTTATTCTTATGTAACTTAAATAAGCATCAACATACTTGTCTATTTTTAGATTTTCCATCGCGGTTTTCACTAATTCGCTACCAACTTTTTCAGGATTTTTTCTGTCGTATTTAACTGAACTAACACCCACTTTAATGTATTCGCTCCCAATCGTCATGGCTACACAAGAATCCGTAGTTGCTCCGTAATTAGAGATCTCACCAACTGTGGTACAACCAACCCAAGGGGTATTGCCAAAAATAGAATGTGCTCCGTCAACTAATTTTCGGATGGTTTTGTCACTCTTTCCATATTTTCCACCAGAACAAAAAACCAAACCAAAAGTGGGGTTTTTACCTCCTTTTCTTCTCATTTCTTTCACTGCCATTTCAACAGCTTCTTTTCCAGCAGTAAACGGATCATCTGATTTACTTATTCCAGCACCAGCAAACACATTCTTCGGCAATCAAATCACCTACAACCCTCTCACTAAATCATGAACAACTCTAAGTCTTTCGATCTCAGCAGGCCATGCCACTAGAGCACGATCGATCTTCTTAACCCTTATTCTTCCTTCTCTTGCTAACTGATCGAAATGATACTTGACCTTAGTCACGTTGGAAATGTTCTCTCTATCCCATCCTAATTCTTTGATTACATCTCTCACATAAGTCGGCCATTTTGTAGAGATTATCTCATAGATTTTTTCTCTCAACTCTTCTCCTCTTAACACTAAAACCACCTAATTTGCAAATATTTTTAAAAGTTTGATTTTTTTCTCTTCTTTTTGATATTATATTTTGCTTTCTTTTAAATAAGCTTTAATTTCATATTTTAAAAAATAGTTTCAAAATTATCTTTTCTTGAACAGAATCTGAATAACATCATTATTATTCAACAC
>CAZQBB010000099.1:0-2377 GCA_964591915.1 uncultured archaeon | reverse complement strand
CTCTTGCTCTCTTTTTATCAACATCACAAATGCCAATGAGTTTACATTCTTCTTTCAATTCGGAGAATACCCTTGCGTGATTAAATCCCATTATTCCTACTCCGATTACTCCAACTTTCAATAACCCAGACATTTTCTCACTGCTCTTGTGACCTTATTTAAATCTTCTTTCGATAATGATGGATGAACGGGGAGGGAGACAACCTCTTGAGAAGCTTTTTCAGCATTGGGTAAATTATCATTGTAGCCCAATTTCATGTAAAGTTTTTGTTTGTGAATTGGAAGTGGATAATATATTCTTCCATCCACTCCTTCCTTTAACAATTTTTCAGAAAATTCAACATTACTCATTTTTTTCACACGAATTGTATATAGATGAAATACATGCTTTACACCAGGAATAACAAACGGTAAATCCAATTCATCAATTTCTCTTAATTTTTTATTAAAAAATTCAGCATTCTTTATTCTTCTTTCATTCCATTCGTCCAGATGTTTAAGTTGTTCTATACCTATCGTTGCTTGCATTTCTGTCATTCTAAAATTGAAGCCAAGGATTGTGTGGTAATATTTTTTCTCTTGACCATGATTCCTGACAAGTCTACATTTCTCAGCAATCTCTTCAGAATTAGTGACGATCATTCCTCCTTCTCCAGTAGTCATATTCTTTGTTGCATAAAAAGAAAAACATGCAACATCCCCAAAAGAACCGACTTTTCGACCTTTATATTCTGCGCCATGAGCTTGTGAAGCATCTTCGATGAGGAAGAGTTCATATTCTTTCGCTATCTTCTTTATTTTATCCATTTCACATGGTTGACCGTAGAGATGCACTACTAATATAGCTTTTGTTTTATCAGTAATTCTATCTTCTATGAGGTTTGGGTTTATGTTGTATGTTTTAGGGTCTATATCGACGAAAACTGGTTTTGCTCCAACAAAGAGTATAGAATTCGAACTTGCTATGAAAGAAAAGGGAGTTGTGATTACTTCATCATCCTTTCCTATTCCTAAAGATAGTAGAGCTGTATGGAGTGCTGCTGTTCCACTAGATGTTGCTACTCCATATTTCGTTCCACAATATTCAGAAAATTTTTTTTCAAATTCCTCAGTCTTTTTTCCTAAAGTTAAATGAGAAGATTTTAAAGTCTTGAGAACTTCTTCTATTTCTCTTTCTGAGATTATGGGTTTTGAAATAGGAATCATTTTATTACCTTTATAATTTCTTTCTTGATCGGAACAGGAAGGGATAGGTTTTCAACATCTTTTTTCGCTGTTATTTTTCGTTTCAATAATTCTTCTAGATGGTCCAAAAGAAGATCATAAACACTCATGGATAATGGTTTAGCAGGTACTCCGACAACAATACTTTCAGGTTCCACATCTTTTGTAACGACAGCACCAGCACCAACAACACTTGCATAACCTATCTTGACTTTTGGTAAAATTGTCGTGTTAGCCCCTATACATACGTAATCTTCAGTTACTATACCAGACAAGAACTTATCATGTGTTTCTCTAAGGTTCTTATTGAAGATGCAAAAAGGTAATGGTCTTTTATCATTAGTCACACAAACATTCGGTCCGAAAAAATTCCTCTTTCCAATCCTATTTTTTGTGGGTAAATAAACATTAGATTCTAGTATAGTTTCATCACCTATTATAGTATCTCCTTCTATAAGGCTGTTTGTGCCTATTATACAACCATTACCTATTCTTGTATTTTCTCTTATGAAAACTCTATGTCCTGTCTGAACGTTATCACCTACTTCTACAGATTCATAGATGTGAGTACTCGGTCTTATGTAACAATTTTTCCCTATTTTGGCACCATCACCTATTTCAAGAATGTTAGAAGTTTTAGCTTTCTTTATGGAAGTGGAAGTAGGATAACCTATGATACAGTCGAACCCTATCCTTGTGTTCTTTTTTATAAAAGAGCAACCGAAGATCTTTATGTTGTCCTCCAGAATAACTTTTCTCTCTATCTTTGATTTCTTAGAGATAAAATTCATGAGGAAAAATAAGGAAAAAAGACTATTAAATTTATCTTTCTTAATAAGATTAGTGTTTTTACAACAGGTTGGAAAATGAAGATTTTATTCGTGGACAACAAAGGGATAAATGCTACCGATATGAAATATTTAGAAAAAGAATCTCCGAGACAATTAGAAGGTCATAAACAGTACGTGCTTTTTCTTGCCAAAGGAGTCTCAAAAAAACATCATGTTCTTTTCCCTTTTCAAACAAAAGATGCAGACTTAGTCCATATCTTCGGTGGTTTTTCACAGCCAATTTTTTTTAGGAAAAAAAACAAGACAGCTTATTCTCTCTTACAATCTCCTGTATGTGCGAAGAAATTCTTAAAACAGTTTCC
>CAZQBB010000098.1:0-2397 GCA_964591915.1 uncultured archaeon | reverse complement strand
ATACCTTTTGTTCCATTTCCTTTAACTTTAGCAAGGAAGATAGCTAGACCTTTTTTTGGTATAGGTGGAAAGTTATCAAAAATTTTTCCTAATTTGAGTGTTAATCTGAGTCAAGCGGAGATAGACATCACACCAAGAGAATACTTAGCTATAGCTTTCTTCTCTTTCTGGTTCTGGACGATGATAATTTTCTGTTTACTCTTCTCTCTTTCAGTTTTTGTAACACTTCCCAAGAATTTCATCTTCATATCAGCTGGTGTATCCCTTATCTTAGGTTTCATGTCTTTTGTTTACGTGATCCTCTATCCTCAATTACTCATCAGCAAAAAAATAAGAAATTTAGAAAGAAACCTTCTATTCGCTTTAAGACATCTTTTAATCCAGGTTAAATCGGGAGTTCCTTTGTTCGATGGTTTGGTTTCTGTTTCTAAAGGTGATTATGGTCTCATATCAGAAGAATTCAAAAAATGTACAAAGAAGATATCCACTGGAATGTCTCAAACAGCGGCTTTAGAAGAACTAATCTTCAGGAACCCTTCACTATACTTCAGAAGAGTAATATGGCAGATAACCAATGCTTTGAGAACAGGTGCCGATCTTGGTGATACTTTGGATGCAATAGTTTATAACCTCTCTGAGGAACAGAAGGTTGCGATAAGAAGATATGGCTCTCAATTAAATCCACTAGCTATGCTCTACATGCTTTTCGGTGTTATAATGCCAAGTCTTGGAATAACTTTTTTGGTACTTTTATCTTCCTTTGCTGCTTTTCCGATTTCGGAAACACTGTTCTGGGCCCTTTTAGGATTCCTTTCACTCTTCCAATTCTTTTTCATAGGGATAGTGAAGAATAGAAGACCGGCGATTGAGGTATGAGATTGTATGACATAATATTTCGGTCCACACCAAAAAAATACAGGAGTTGGATAAGGAATTATCTAAGGTATGCAGGGTTTAAGATTTCCCCAGAGAAGTATGTAGGCTTGAATATTATATACGGTTTGATATTAAGTTCGATAGTTTTTTTAATCTTAATTTTTCTTAAGTTTCCTTTCAAGATTCTTCTCCCTTCATTCATTACAACTTTCTTCATTTTTCAAATCGTAATGCATTCAATTCTAATCGTTACTTCAGACAGGATTGCCAAGTTTACCAACAAAATCCTTCCAGATGCTCTAAGACTTATATCCGCTAACATAAGGTCAGGTTTAACTCCTGATAAAGCCTTGTTATTAGCTGCCAGACCAGAATTTGGGCCGTTAAAGGAACAGATCATGAAATCTGCGAAGTTAACCTTTTCCGGTGAACCTATAGAGAGTGCTCTCCAAGAAATTCCAAAGAACATAAACTCTGAACCGTTGAAACGTAGCATAGATCTTTTGATCGAAGGGATGGCACATGGAGGAAACCTTGCTCATTTACTTGACGGTTTGGCTAATGACATAAGACAGACAGAAGTCTTGAAGAGAGAAGTAAGAGCTTTTGTTATGATGTATGCTATATTCATCTTCTTGGCTGCAGGAATAGGAGCTCCTTTGCTCTATGGAATCTCTTCTTACTTAGTTGAAACGATGAAAGAGATGGGGGGAATGGCTCCTGTTCAACGAAGTTTAAGCCAAGGCATAAAGTTCATGCCATTCAAAGGAATCAAGATCAACGAGCAATTCTTGATGATTTATTCTTTCTTAGCGTTAGGAATAACTTCTGTGTTTGGAGGAATGTTGATAGGCCTAATACAAGAAGGGTCTGAAAAAGGAGGATTAAAGTATATCCCATTATTACTTGCTTTAAGCATAGGAATTTTCTTCTTGTCAAGAACGTTAGTTTCAGGAGTTTTTGGAGTTATGGTTAAGTAATGTAAATATTTAAAGGGAGGAAAAACAAAAATTATTAGGAGGTTAATATGTTGAAGAAAGCTCAAACTGCGATGGAATACTTGATGACTTATGGTTGGGCTATACTGATAGTAATAGTAGTGGTTGCAGCTCTTTATGCAATGGGAGTATTCTCTGTGAAGCCAAGAGTACCGTGTAGTCCTTGTTTCAGTTACTTTGCTTTCGTGGATTATTCAGCTGCGACAGGAACACTTAAGATAAGGAATGGACCACAGGCCATTAGTAATTTACAAGCATGGGGAAAAAATGCGACTGGTCAAGTTTCGAATTTAACTGTTTCTCCAACCAGTGCTGCAGCGAGTGAAGACATAACCGTCAGCGGTTTATATACAGCTTCAGGAATAACTAATGATATTACTGTTCAATATACGGTAACGGCATCCGGATTAGCTCATAACGATACAGCAACTTTACACAATCCATAAGAAAGTGATGAAGAGTTAAAAAATTAAGCTTTTTTTATTCTTAGATTTTTTTAATCGTTAATTTTAACTTATCGCTC
>CAZQBB010000097.1:0-2398 GCA_964591915.1 uncultured archaeon | reverse complement strand
AAGCAGTATCAATGAATCGTCGAGAGGAAAATCGATCTGGGTTAAGTTTAACTTTTGTTTTCTCATTGTTCTTAAGAAGAATGCACAAAGATTTAAAAGTTTAATTCTTCTTCTGAAATTAGGTTGTGATGGAAAATTCAACCAAAGAATCGTTAACAAAAGAGCTGGATAGACTGAGTAGGTTTTATTTCGAGAATAGGTTGTACGAACTTTTCGATCGTTTAGATGACGTTATGCAAAATTATTTCAGTATGCGAAAAGTTAGGGAAAGAAATTCAAGGGAAGGAATACTGATCAAGAGGAATATAGTACTCAAAAATGAAGGAATGTTCAAGTACGGCATAATTCCGACTGAAGAACCTTATGGGATCGTTCCGATCTGTAACTGCAAAACATATGAGAGAAAAAATTCTGGCTTGGTTTTCATCGTGATAGCTGGAGAGACACCAAGGGCAATAATTCCTTCTTTTAACCGACTCTATTGGATGTGGTATTTCTACGGAGATTTTTGGAAGAAGGAAAGGCCGATGAAGATAGAAGATACGTCCATGTCTTGTGCTTTTCGGAGCTTGCCAAAATCAGTCGAGAATGTTTATTATCCAGAGCGATCGTTAAGTTATATCATAGAGAATTTTGAGAGAGCAGAAAGGAATCGGAAGAAAAAGAAAGTTTTTAAAGTGAGAGGATTCTTGGAAAAAGCTCTTAGGATTTAGAGGTTTATTACTTAACTTTTTCTTCTCGATATTTTCTTTTCAATCATACGCAGAATATCTTCCTCACTAAGCCCAAACTTTTCGGCGATCTCGATTCCATAACTTTTACCAGCTTTCCCAGGGACGATTCTATAGGTTGGTTTAATTTCTTTTCCGACCAACTCTATTTCTGTCTGCAGGTTTCTTATTCCTTTCCAACCCTCTACCTCTCTCGTAATATCATGGAGATGTGACGTGAAGAAAGTAGGGGCTTTTAATTTTGTGAAAGCTTTGATGAAACGTAAACTCATTTCTTTCGCATCTTCTGGTGAAGTTCCCCTGATCGGTTCATCCACTATCAACAAACTTCTTGGTGTAGCTTTCTGGAGCAATTCTTTAATCCTCCTCAACTCATCCAAGTATGAACCTTCTCCCAACGTTATGTCTTCAGGATGAATGAAATGAGTGTATATTCCGTCGAGTTGAGTGAGTTGAGCGTCTCTTGCTGGGATCGGAAAACCATTTTGAGCTAAAGCGTATGCTAAACCTATCGATTTCACGTATATGCTCTTTCCTGTGTTGTTAGGTCCTGTGATTATGCTAACGTTTCGTTCGGGAGATGATTCAACATCATTCGGAACTATGTCTTCTTTTCCTTTAATTCCTTCCTGTAAGAGTAAGCATGGATTGTACAGTTCTTTTATCAAAAAACCTTCTTCTCTGTTGAAGGAAGGATAAGTGAGTGGTATCCCGGTTTTCTCGATTTTTTCTATGTATTTGGTCGCTCCTAAGAAGAAATCCATCGGTTTCCAGTATTTCAAAGCCTTCTCGATCGAGGATGAGTTCCTCTCTATCAAGAATTCGAGAGACTTAACGAGGAATTTTTCTCTACGAGTAGGAAAGAAGTATGCTGATCCAAGGCCTCCTAGACGTCCAAGAGTAGTTTTTGTCTTGTGAAGATACCAATCGAGCGTTTCTCTCCATCTTTCCTTCGTATCGAATTTTATGTGCTGTACTCCTTTAACAGTATCGAAATAGTCGTATTTGATGCCCAACTTGGCTTCTCCATAGTTTTCCATGTCTTCTATCACTCTCCTTAGAGTTTGGTAATTTTCATCTTGGATCACTGATGAGCCGAATTCTTTCAGTTCTAAAAGTAAGCTGGAATCGCTCTCGATTTCTTGTGTGCTTTCGATAGAATCACGGTAGTATTTCAGGAGTCGAAAATCTGCCTTAGCTAATTTTTCAACTTCTTCTCTGTTGAACCATGCAAAGTAAGGCTTGATTATCTTCTTCCGTTCTCCCAGCCAGAAGAGCAAGTAATAATCGTTCTTGACAAAATTCTCGATAGTTTGTTTTAATTCTGGTTTAGTGCTCAACTCTTGAATCGTTTGACGATAAGCTTCTAGGGTTTTTCCCCGCTTTAGAGTAGCAAGTTCTTCTACTGTGTAGTTGAAAGAATCGATTACTAGTTCTTCAAAAACTTTAAGAGCTTCATACTCTTGAGAAATGGGTTTTTCTGTCATGTTTTCGAGTAAGGTTTTCGGCCTGTGTGGAAGGAGGAAGTAAGTTGCGAATTCTTTCAAGTCCAGATCGTCTATCGCTCTTTCCAGGATTGTTTCAGTCATGGGAAAAATATGAAACAAAAAGGATTTAAGCTTTGTTTTAATCAAGTCATCTCTTAAAAATAGATCGGAAGAGCACAC
>CAZQBB010000096.1:0-2422 GCA_964591915.1 uncultured archaeon | reverse complement strand
TCTTACTTCTTCTGGTCTTCTCTTTCCTAGACCAAGAAACTTGATCATTCTATTCAATAAGAATTCTGGTTTTTTTCAATTTATATTTAACTCTGAGCTAAACTTTCTTTCCTACTTTTTCTTCGATTAGCCTTTCTACTTCCTCTCTAGTGACGAATTTAGATTTTATCGGACTGTAAAGATCGAGTAGACTCTCAAGTTCTTTTATCTCAGACTTCCTTGCAGTTTTCTCCAAATCCTTGTTCAACCTTCTTGTTTCAACCCTGATTTTTAACAAACTCTCAGCTATTGATTTCACGTCCAGAGAAAGTTGGTCTAATCTTTTTTTCAAATCTTCAACGTCTTCGATCATTTTGTTCTCTAAGGCTTCTATTCTCAAACTCATCCCATCCAATCTTTGCTCTATGGTCTTAATCCTTCTCGTGTTATCGTCTATTCTTTTTACCATCTCGTTTATCAAGGCTTGAAAGTTAACCTGAGGCTTCTCGACCATGAAACCAATAGTAATTTTATCTTCTGATGTAATAAAGTTTAATAGAAGCTCTTTCGGTGTTAGGTTGGCCTGTGAATTCGAAGTAAAAGAAGGAATAATGAGAGTGAATTGTTCTAACTGTATTTTTGGTTCCAGCGTGGAAGATTTTGATGTTTGTTTCGCAAGAACTATAGATAAATTGATTCGAATAAAGAGAGCTGATAGAATAATTCTTTCAGGGAATAGAGAGTACGAGTATGATGAGAGACAAACGAAGCTTTTACTCGAGGTTGCAAACACCATAGAAAGACTCAGGAGAAACATCTTAAACTACTCGAGATTAGGAAATAAAGAATGCAACAGATGTTTTCCTGAAAGGATGGCCCAATTGAAGTTTCTTATAAACGAACTCATGAGGAGAGACCCGATAGGAGCCTACATAAAAATCAAGAGAATGATAGCTCATGAGAAGTTGAAGAGTAGAAAAGAAAGAACCCTTTGCAGAAAGTGTCGAGAATTTTATATTAAGAACATATTAATTCCTATCAAGGAAGCTCTGGAGAAAACTTCTCTCATCAAGATTGCAAAAGAAAAGTTGAAGGGTTATAAATTAGGAGATAGGTCTATCTACAGAGATATATTCCATCCCCTTTTGAGACCAAAGTTTATGTTAACCAGGTATTCGGTTCTTCCTCCTGAAGAAGGTATACCGATAGAGAGGTATTCTATCGATGGGATAAGAGTTCAGATTCTGAGAGTTCCTGAAAGTGCTAGGTTTTATTATCATGTTATAGCTCCTGAATTTGTCTTATCTGAAGATGAATATTCCATACTCGAAGATGCGAGGAAAAGTTTATTGGAGAGAAAGCCTAGTGAAAAAGAGATGATTCAACCTGCGAAGATGAGAGAAGTGTTCTTTGAGATGGGGAAAGATGAAATTGAAAGAGCAGCAAGAAGGAAAAGAATACGCTTAGCAGAAAAAAAGATAGAAAAACTTGCTGATATATTAGCCAGGTACACAGCTGGCTTTGGTATTCTGGAAGTTTTACTCTCTGATGAGAAAATACAAGATGTTTACATAAATTCTCCTATTGGCTTACTTCCGATCTACATCACTCATGATGATTTTGAGGAGTGCGAAACTAATCTAATACCAACGAGAGAAGATGCTGAAAGTTGGGCAACCCGTTTCAGGATGCTCTCAGGGAGACCTTTGGATGAAGCCAATCCTGTTTTGGACACAAGCTTAATAGTTCCTGGAGGAAGGGCAAGAGTTTGTGCTATAACAAGAACTTTATCTCCAGAAGGTATAGGATACGCCTTGAGAAGACATAGAGAAAGACCTTGGACCTATCCTTTATTCTTAGATGTAAAGTATTTTGATCCTTTGTTCGCAGGTTTAATGAGTTTTTTCGTCGACGGAGCGAGAACTTTGTTGATATCGGGAGGAAGAAGCTCTGGAAAAACTTCTTTGTTGATAGCAACGTTACTCGAGATAATGAAGAAGTTTCGAATCGTGACTGTAGAAGATACTTTGGAGATCCCTGTTAACCAGTTAAGAAACTTAGGATACAACATCGAAAGGTTAAAATCTCGTTCAGTAATAACTAGAGTCGAGACTGAAATGCCAGCGGATGAAGCTTTAAGGACTGCTATTCGTTTAGGTGATGCTTGCTTGATAGTGGGAGAAGTAAGGAGTGTAGAAGCTAAAGCTCTTTATGAAGCTATGAGAATCGGAGCTTTGAGTAATGTTGTTGCAGGAACCATCCATGGAGAATCTCCTTATGGAGTTTTTGATAGAGTAGTTAACGACTTAAAAGTTCCACCAACTAGTTTCAAAGCAACTGATCTAATCATCATATGTGGAAGGTTGAGAACTGCTGACGGCTTGCATACTTTCCGAAGGGTTTTGAGCTTGACTGAAGTGTTGAAGAAGTGGAAAGAAGATCC
>CAZQBB010000095.1:0-2453 GCA_964591915.1 uncultured archaeon | reverse complement strand
TCCAAGTTTTTACTGTCGTTCTTATATCAAACTTTGTGACGATGCTTTTACCATTTTCGCTATCATTACTTCAGATTCCTCTCCTAGGTTATAGCTACCTCATAATCTCTATCATTATCTCTCTCTTCATCTACAAGTATGGGCTTACTCTCTCTTGGCTTCATACGATAGCACTTGTCATACTCACGCCGATCATAGCATTCATATTGGGAATTATATTTTCCTTCATCGGGCTAGGAACTCTTGTTCCTCAACTGTAAATGAGGTGATTGAATGGAAGGAATAGAAACAGTAGCAAAACTCATGGCAATCTCAGCGAAAACTGCGCCAAAAGCAAAGGGACAAGATTTCATCGATGTAAAAATCTTGAAAAAGGAAGAAATTCGACGCTTGGGAAATGAAATGATCGAATACGGAAAATCCATGAACAATAAAGGTTACATAAGGGATGGGAACAACATTCTAGAATCTGAAGCAGTTATCCTGATAGGGCTGAAAAATCACTCACCTTTAGGAACAGACTGTGGAGGTTGTGGGTTTTCCTGTAAGGAGATAAAGATTGGAAGCAAGAACAAGAAATTTAAAGGGCCTAACTGTGTTCATAGAATAATCGATCTAGGAATAGCTTTGGGGTCAGCAGCAAAGACTGCCAGCATTCACAATGTGGACAACAGAATAATGTATCGTGCAGGTCATATCGCAAGGAAGATCGGGTTGATGAATGCTAACATGATCTATGCAATTCCGTTGGCAACAAGGGGAAAGAACATCTACTTTGATAGAGGTTAGATTTTCAGTTAATTTTAAATCCTTAACGTCCTTTTTCTCTATCATGAATCATGAAGAACCCTTAATGGCATACTGTCTGATAAAAGTTGAGACTGGAGTTGAAGAGGATGTATACAAATCCCTCGAGAAAATTCCAGGAGTGAAACCATACATAGTTTATGGTATATTCGACATAGTGGCAGAAATAAGAGCGAAAGATCAAGACGCAGTAAAAGAAATCATTGAAGAAAAGATAAGAAAAATAGATGGAATATACAGAACATCCACTCAGTTTATACTTCCTTGACCAAGTTAAAGTTTAAGAAAAAAATTTAATTTTTAATTCGAATTATTAATTAGAATGAAGAAGGTGTCTGTATTCCTAAATGCTTGATCTGCGGAAAATCGGTCTCTGTTCCTCTTAAATTACTAGTAAAGGGTATGAAAGTGGAAGCTTGCAGAAAGTGTTCTAAGTACGGAGAAAAAATAGAAGTCACAGAGATAGATGATTTCATCGACCACACTTACCTTTGGAGAATTATAAAGACAGGAAAGGAATGAGGCGAGAATCATCGAGTGTACTATCTGTGGGAAGGACGTCGATAAGCTTTTCAAAGTAAGGATAGAAGGAACGATAGTCGAGGTCTGCGAGGATTGCTTAAAGTATGGAGAAAAGATCATAGAACCAGAAATCATTTCAACTCCCAGAAAACCTGAGAAGATTTCCTTACCAGAAGAAGAAACTATCCTCATAGAAAACTACGGAAAGATCATAATAGAAGCTAGGAAGAGAATGAACTTGAATAGAGAAGAATTTGCGAAGAGAATCAAGGAGAAAGAGTCCGTGATAAGAAGAGTCGAGAGTGAAGAGATGACACCCGATGATGCGCTAATCCAAAAGATAGAAAAATTCCTTGGAATAAAGCTCAGAAAAATATACGAAGAAAAACCTGTGAGAAAAAAGGAAATAAAAGAAAAACTTACTCTTGGGGATGTTGTAGAGGTCAAAACATAACCTTTTTAACAAAAAAAAACCATTAAAGATAACAATGAAGGCCGTAATTCTGGCTGCAGGAAGGGGAAGTAGGTTAATTCCCTTAACTAACATAATCCCGAAACCTTTATTGAGAATTAAAGATCGACCGTTGATAGTCAATTCAATCCAGACGCTGTATGAAGTCGGTATAAAGAAGATAGCTCTAGTGGTGGGTTTCAAGGGAGATACGATACTCGAAGAAACTGCACACCTAAACCTTAGTGATCTTGAAATACAGCATATCTTCTGTGAAGAATGGGAGAGGGGGAATGGAATATCTCTTTTCTATTCAAGAGAGTTTATAGGAAAGGATGATTTCATCCTTTTGATGTCTGACCACATCTTGGATAAAGAAATCCTAGAGAAATTGCTCGAAATAGAGAAAAAAGAAAAGGATTTTGTTGCTTGCATTGCACACGTTAAAATCAACCCGAGGACGAAGAGCGAATACCTGAAAAAGGTCATAGAAGAATCAACTAAAATATTAAAGAACGAGAAGAATGAAGTCCTTAGATTCGGGAAAAAACTTAAAGATTTCAACGGAATAGACATAGGAGCATTCCTCTGCAAGCCTAAAGTTTTTGAAGCTTTAGAAGAGTTGAAAAAGGAGAAAAAAGAAGTTACAGTAACAGATTGTATGAATCGTTTA
>CAZQBB010000094.1:0-2511 GCA_964591915.1 uncultured archaeon | reverse complement strand
AATAATCAAAAGAATAACAGGTATCGCTAAGAATCCTGCTAGATAACTGTAATTGACCTCTGTCCAACTCTTGTAGAAGAAATAAGTTGAGATCGGGGAGCATACTATCCCTAAGAAAGAAAGAGATTTTGAATATCTCCAAGATATCATGGAAATCACGAGCAAGAACAAGTTTATCGAAAGAGCGGACCAGAATGAAAGGTTGTAGTTGGCTATCTTCGGCTCGAAGAATCCGGTAGAGTACCTGTAAAGGAAGATTAAGAGTAAACAAAGAAGACTGTAAATCCAAATCCCATAAAATTGAAGTCTTTTCATACTTCTCTCCTCATCTCGTAAGGTAAAACGATAGCTAACGACATTAACACTATGAGTAAACCAGTCATAGCATTTATGTAACTCGGAAACCTAGCTTCCGCCATCTTACCTACATTCAAGTTCACAGAAACCCCTAATTGGACAGATGTGGCAAGGGTTCCCCCTTTTGTTGGTTGCTCAGTAAATAAGATTTGCCCTTTATAATTTGATGCTGAGATTTCTCTTGGGATCCTGAAAATAACTTTAACATTCTTGTACGGTCTTGGTTCTAACGACATTGGTCCAGGACCTGCTGGCATATCAAATTCTTTTGGTTCTATAGTCACGAATTCGGATATAGGACCTGAAACACTAACAGTTACATGGATGGGTCTTGTTTCTGAATTCAACACTTGTATGTTTTGGGTAAATACTGTTTCCTTTCCTTTTTCCACTGAAACATCTAAACTCAATGGACCAACACCTAAAGCATTTACCGTTGGCACTAAACAAATATATATCGACAATACTCCTATTATGACTTTAAGGTGCTGTACCAACATCGACTCCTTTAGCAGATATTTCACCTCCATAAACTCCGCTTTCTAATACACTCGGTAAGGTTATGTTCCACCAACTTTCTATTTCCGTTTGATTTGGTATCATACTCCAATCTCCAAAATCGCCATAAGTTGAGGTTGGAGGCAATGTGTTGTTCAATAGATGAAGATATGTCAAGGATGATACATTAGAATAAGTTATCTGGTGAGAATCGAAAGAAGTCGGGTTTTCTGCTGTCGGTGAACAATCAAGACAGTTTAAATCAGTTCCATTAATGTATAAATCTATAAAAATGTTTGTGTTAGCAGTACTGTATATTTTAGCTGGCCAACCAGCATTGGGCTGTGCTGTCGATGAATGCCCAGGAAGCATACTACCAAAATTGATAGGAACTGTACTACTATTCCAATCTATCTCTATCAATTTCCCTATCGTGATCGTGATATTGTTTGGCCCGAACCAACTTTCTGTATTTTCTGCCGATGAACTATTCACAAAAATCATTAAGTTAGCTCTGTAAGTGTTGTTGTATTGGCCTGTAGGAGTTGTATTTAAATAAAAATGCACATCTGTAGAGTTGTGACGTGCCATATCCGTACAAATTTGTTTGAAGCTAGTATCAAGAGAAATCAAAGACGGAGAGGGAACCGTGCCGTTACATGTACTGTTTACAACTATATTGCTGACAGGAATGTGATGTCCTTGATCGTCGACTAAATCAGAAGCATTAATGTATAAGTTCCAATTTACGTTAGTACTATCATTTAACCAGATTGTTATATAATCTTTATTACATTCATCCAACTTAGGAAATACAGCTAAACTGCCAGGTGGACGCTCAGGAGTTGATGTATTAGTGAACAGAATTGGCCAACAATTAACATTAATTGCACCAACCATACCTTGTACTGTGACATTGGCAGTTGTACCTTTTATTGCTTCTTCGTAAAATTGTCCACTCGCAAAAGGTATCAGGTTAAGAAACATTAAAGATATAGAAAAAAGCATAAATCCAATGAACAGAAAAATTACTATTTCTCCTCTCATGTAGTATACCTATTTTTCATTCTTATATTATTTTTCTCTCTTCCCAATTTAAGTATTTTTCATCCGAGGAATTTACTACTAAACAATCATAATAGAAAAATGCTTAAATACGTCTTATCCCAATATAAAATTATGTCTTATAAATTTTGGTTAATAGTAATGATAGTTATTCTTTTTATTCTCACTATCTCTTCGATGGTTGAATACGTTCCCGGAAAGGAAGGAAGGCCCGCTAGATTAAGCTTTGTTTTCGGGAAAAGAAGACCTTCTCTTATCTGTAGCGGAAGATTACTGGTTAATGCAAAAAAATTAGGAAATGGAAAATGTGATTTCCAAGCAGATATAACGATGAAAAATTGTGAAGGAAAAAATTGGTATGTGTTTCAAGGTGATAAATGCTCTGGGATCCTAGTTTGTAATCATACAGTAAGAGAACCAGTTTCAAAATGGAAATGTAAATGGCAAGCTGATGAAGGAGCTTATACTTTTGCTCTTTGTGCAGATAATGAATTAAAAGCTACTAGCACCACTCTATGCTAACTTTTATACTCTCCTTTTATTCTCACTATCCCTGTGTAATCTTGTGGTTTTACTGAAGGAACGTTTAAT
>CAZQBB010000093.1:0-2523 GCA_964591915.1 uncultured archaeon | reverse complement strand
AAAGTTTGAAGAAGAAAAAAACAAGTTTAGAAAAAGAATTGAAGAGAAAGTTTGAACTCGAAACGATAAGATCACCAAGAGAAGGAGTTTACGAGATAAACATAGAAGCATTGATGAACAAAAAACCAATAATAATTCTTGAAAAAGAAATGGTTTATATCATTCACTTACCATCGATATTCGAAAAAGTCAAATGAGCTTTTGTTCTCAAAAATTCATGTGAGAAGTTTCATCGTTTATTCAGCATTCAAAAATCATTGGAATAATCATAATCATGAAAGGAATCATAAGCCTATTCTTGATAACGACTAAAGGAAGTTGATTTATCTATCATGATCAGCAGGACAATTGTCCAAACTCCAATAAATGATCGGAACATCTGCTAACTTGACTCCTTCAAGAATTTTCGGAAGCATCACTAAGATCGTATCAAAAGTTGGTCCTCTGACTTTTACTCGATAGGGGTTAATTTTTCCATCACTTATTCCATGAAAACAAAGTTCTCCTCTAGCACTTTCAACTAGATGTATAGATTCCCCTCCTGGTATCGAGAAAAACGGAGTGAAAGTATTTCCATTCTTCATTTTCTTTTCAACTATTTTTCCAGAAGGTAACCGATTCAAAGCATTTTCTATCATGCTTAAACTTTCATCTATTTCTTTTCTTCTACACAAAGTTCTTTGGTAAGCATCTCCTTTCTTTGAAGTTATAACTTGAAAATCTATCTCATCGTATGCTTCGTAAGGAAAAGATTTTCTTATGTCAAATTTCACTCCAGAAGCACGAATGTTTGGCCCGGTAACATCATTCTCTATTCCTTCTTCTTTTTCAATTTTACCTATGTTCGAAGCTCTTTCTACAAAAACTTCATTTTCGAGGAATAATTCATCCAGAGTTTTGAGACTTTTTCTCATGTATTCTATCGTTTTAATCGCTTCTCTCTTAAAGCTTGGAGTAACATCTCTTCTCACTCCTCCCGGAATGTTGTATATTTGATAAATTCTTCCTCCAGTTAATTTCTCTAGCAAATGAAGTATTTTTTCTCTTTCTCCCCATAAAATTCTCTCCACAGTTTCAAGTCCTGAAGCAGCACTAATAAACCCCAGATTTAGTAAGTGACTCTGAATCCTCGAGAGTTCAGCTTGAATTACTCTGAGGTACTTAGCTCTTTTTGGAGCTTCCAATCCAGCCAATTTTTCAACCACTCCTACGTATCCTAACTCATAGCTTGCTCCATCCAGAACACATATTCTTGGGGCAAGCATTATATTCTGCCACCAACTCCTGTATTCCATCAACTTTTCAAAGCCTCGATGTAAATAACCAGGATTAGGAACAACATTCTTAACGATTTCTCCTTCCAGTTTAAAACCGATATCAAAATTACCAGATGAAGGATGACAAGGACCGAATGGAAGATGATATTCACCTTCTTTTAATTTAGACTTAAAGATGGGATACTCTGGAACTTTCAATGATTTTTCTTCTTTAATTTTTTCTCCTTTTCCATGGTATCCGCTTTGAATAGCATACATTGCTTTGACAACAGCCAAACCTATAGCTTCAGGTCTTGGTGGACATCCAGCTATCCATATGTCAACTGGGATGTACTCATCCAACCTCTTTATCGTGTTATAGCTATCCCAATAAGTTCCACCACTCATCGGGCAATTTCCTAAAGCTATAACGAATTTTGGGTTTGGCATCTGTTGATAGATTTCGATTATCCTTCTCAGAGTCTTTAAAGTTACATAACCCCCAACTATCAAGACATCAGCATGCCTGGCTGATCCGACTGTTAGTAAGCCAAATCTTTCCATGTCAAAACCACTACTGACCCAAGGTACAGCCTCTACGAAACAACATCCAGTCATGTAATTCAAGACCCATAAACTCCTTGATCTAGCCCAGTCAACGATACTCTTGATTCTTGGAGGTTTTTCTTTTTTCAATTTTGGAAGTTCAGTCAACTTTTCGGGTGAATAAACAAACCCGTCTTTTTTTGTTAACACTAGCATTGGAAAGTTCGTGAAAGTTAAAGCTTTATTCGGACAAACGTCAACACATAAGCCACAAAAAGAACATTTTCTGTAATCTATCTGAGGTTGTAAAAATTTTTTTCCATTCTCTCTTCTCTCAATCATCTTTATCGCTTTGTTTGGGCATATTCTTTCACAAAGTCCACAACCTTTACATTTTTTTGGATCAAACCTATGCCTTCCTCTGAATTCTTTAGTGATGGATGTTTCTGGAGGAAAACTATAAGTTATTGATTTTTTACCCAAGAATCTGATTCCCGTCTTGAGCGGTTTGATTACTTTTTCTAACATCTTATTTCCCTTTTATAAACTGTTTTACGTAGTCTCTTGAATCGAAATCTTTCCTGAAAGGAGGCATTTCTTTCCATTCTTCTAGAAGTAATGGTTTTAACATTTTATTCCCGAGAAATTTAATTCCAAATAATTCCCATGCTTCTCTCTCATGCATCCCAGCATTCTTCCATAAAGAAGACAAACTTTCAAT
>CAZQBB010000092.1:0-2524 GCA_964591915.1 uncultured archaeon | reverse complement strand
GCGGAGGAGGTAGTGGTGGAGCTTCTATTGGAATATTTGTTTGGGGAAACTCTTTTTAAAATGTTCAAGAGCAAGTAGAGTAGCATCTATACAGTCTGAAACAAAAAGGTATGATTTTTTCTGTCTACCATTCCCGAGAATTAAGAGTTTCTCTCTATCTCTCTTAAGTTTCCTGAAAAAATCTGGGATCACTCCATGATCAGACCTTGGTCCTATGATATTGGCATACCTTAAGATCAAACCATTTATTCCATAGAGTTTAGAGAATGAATGAATGTAAGTTTCCGCACATACCTTAGATGCACCATAGTTGTTTATAGGTTTTAACTCAGCATCTTCTGGAATCGGAAATTTTTCAGTTTCACCGTACACAGTAGAGGAAGAAGTAAAAACTATTGTGTTTATATCGTTCTTTCTCATGGCTTCTAAGATGTTTAGTGTTGTTAGGGCGTTTGATTCAAAATCGAAAGTTGGGTCCTTAGAGGATAGCGGAACAGAATAATTGGCTGCGAGATGAAAAACTATATCAGCATCCTTAACATTCTTTAACACAAACTCTAAATTTCTTAAATCTCCTTTTACTATCTTTATCTCTTCTTCTACTCGAAGAAGATTTTCCCGTTTACCCGTTGAAAAATCATCCATTACTATAACATCATAACCTTTCTCTAGAAGATTTTCAACCAAGTGACTTCCTATAAACCCTGCTCCTCCAGTAACGAGAGCTTTCTTGCTTTTCATTCAACACACGAGAGATTAATAAATTAATTACTTTAATAAATTTTTGATATAAAATGATTAACTCTTGGTGACGATGAAGCCTTTGATATCAGTTGTAATCCCAACCTTTAACGAGGAAAAAAATATCGAAAGGTGTCTAAAGGCACTTCAAGAACAAACTCTCTCTAGGGAGAAGTACGAAATAATCATAGTTGACGGTGGAAGTAAAGATAGAACAGTAGAAATTGCAAGAAAGTATGCTGACAAAGTCATCAAACAGAAGAGTAAAGGCATAGGCGGTGCTAGGAATGATGGAGTTAAGATATCCAAAAGTGATTTAATTGCCACAACTGATGCCGATACGATCGTTCCGAATTTTTGGTTAAAAAGGATAATTCATAACTTTAAGAGAAAAAAAGACATAGTTGCAGTTTATGGTCCAGTTGAACCGATAGAAAAAAAGCTGAAATATAAAATTTTTCTATCTCTGATGAATTCTCTCGGTTTTCTTCTTTACAAGTTTGGGATGTTCTACACCACATTAGGAAGTAATACTGCCTTCAGGAAAAAAGAGTTTGTATTATTAGGAGGGTATTCAGACTTAACGGCTGGGGATGATTATGAGATGGGCATGAGATTCAGAAAAATCGGAAAGCTATATTACGACAGAGGATTATCAGTTGTTTTTTCCATGAGAAGGTATGAGAAATTTGGTATAATCTATAGTCTCTACAACTGGTGGATTAATTTTTTATCGAAAAAATTGAAGATAAAGCCAAAAGTTAGGTACAGTAGACAGGTATATACTTGAGTGAAAATTTACATTTTTAAATTCCATCCTACAATAAAATACCATGAACGTTTCAGTAATTATTCCAACCTTTAACGAGGAAAAAAATATCGAAACTACTTTGTTAGCACTTAAATCCCAAACCAAACCTCCTAAGGAAATTTTTGTTGTGGATAATTTTAGCAAAGATAAAACCGTGAAGATTGCAAGAAAGTATGCAAAAGTTATCAGAGCAAAGTCAAGCGTTGCAGAAGCGAGAAACATAGGTGCATCTAAAGCAAGATCCCAACTCTTACTATTTCTCGATGCTGATACTCTTTTATTACCTAACGCGATCGAGCAACTATCGAATGAATTTAAAGAAAAAGATGTGGTCATTGCTTCCCTGCCCTTGTACCCTTTACAGATGAAAGTAAAGCATTATATGTTAACAAAGATAGGATGGGAGTTCATACCAAAATTGTTCGCTAAATACGCTAAGAAACCTTTGTTCTGCGGTGCGTGCATGATGGTCAGAAGGTCGGCTTTTAAGAAAGTCGGTGGATTCAGAGAAGATTTAAAGGCTGGGGATGATATAGATTTTGCCCAAAGAATAGGGGAGTTAGGAAAAAGTGCATTCTGCACTAAAACTTTTGCCTTAACAGATATGAGAAGGTTCGAAGAAAACAGTTTCTACTGGACCATCTATTGGGTTGCCTTTTTCATCTACTACAAATTAACGAAGAGAGGATTCAAAAAACCTCCCAAGATAATTCGATGACTCAGAATCTTGATGGTCGATATCTTTGATAGTCATACTCGGTGGGGGACTCGCAGGTTTGAGTGCTGGTTATCATTTAGGGAATCAAGAGTACTTGATACTTGAAAAGGAAAGAGAAGTAGGCGGACTATGCAGGAGCAAGAATGTTAACGGTTATATTTTTGATTACGCGCCTCATGTTCTGTTCACTAAGAGTGAATACGTAAAAACTTTGATCACGAATCTATTAAGAGATAATCTGATAAGACAAGAAA
>CAZQBB010000091.1:0-2571 GCA_964591915.1 uncultured archaeon | reverse complement strand
GTTCCAGTAAAGATCCTCGTTCGTATCAGTGCCAGAACCTGTATGTATTCTTACACATCCTGAGAGAGTGAACCGGGAAGGAAAAGAAAATGTATGGTTCGCTTCATCACTAATGCTCCAATCATTCAAGCTTCCTGAGCCACACACTTCAACCCATTCTTCGTTCAAATTATTCCAATCATTTCCCGGAGCATTGTACTGAACTTCTTTTATGTAAACTCTTTCAGGAATGGTAGTCAAAACAGATGAAGTTGTCTCTTCTGATGAAATTTCTTCTTTCAAGTTTGTGCTCATGCATGTTTTACATGGTTCATATCCTTTCTCTAAGGCCTCTTCTTTGGTTTTAAAGCAAACTAAATTCTTGGAGCTTATTTTTTTAGCCCATCTACACGTGCAGAGATGGAGTTTCTTCGTTTTTTTATTACCTACAAAATGAGTTTCTTCTGGACAACCTAGGAGTTCACAAGAACTCAACTTTCTTGTCGTGACTGGAATGGACGAAGTAGTTTGAATCGTTCTCCCTGATGGTATTATCGAGGTTGTTGAAGTCGTGGAGGAGGTGGTTGAGGATGAAGTTGAAGAAGTTATTTCTTCAACCTTAGTTTCTTCAACTTCTTCATTAACTTCGATCGTTTTTCCTGTGTGAGAAGCTTGAAAGGTAGAAATTGCTGAGATCGCCAAAATCGCTATTATCAAAGAAAAAAGGAGAGATTTAGTAAAAAACAAACTATTACCTCCTCACTAAAAATTTTTTGAAGATAAGCCTTAAATTATTTTCCTGCTACCTGAACATTTTCAAACCTTATGTAAGGACAGACTCCAGCTAAGACACTTCCTCCAGAGGTTATTCTCGATTCATTAGAAATCCCAGATATCCTTTTAATCATCTCGAAGAAATTTCCATAAACTAATCCTCCTTTTATCGGTTTGCTTATTTCTCCTTTATCGATGTAATAGCCAACTCTTATCTCAGAAGAAAATTTTCCAGAAGTAGAATCTGGACAAAGCCAACTGAATTTTTCGACTAGAACTCCGTGCTCAACTTCCTGGATCAATTCTTCGAGAGTTTTCTTCCCAGGCTTGATGTAAAAGTTTGAGACTTGGTTTGAAGGTTTGCTTCCATACTTTCCATCGAACAAGAAGAAAGTATCGCTTTGTCTTAACCCATTTCCAGTCGATACTGTTTCATCCTTTAGAGCATAGAATTGATCGTAAATATAACCTTTAAAAATTCCATTCTCTATCAGTAAGTTTTTTTTCTGAGGCACACCTTCATCATCAAAGCTACTCGTCATTAGGCCGAAAGGATAAAGCCCATCGCTCACAACAGTCAAAGTTTCAGATGCAACTTTCTCTCCAGGCTTGAATTTCGTAATCTTGTTGAGTTTTGATGAACCAGTGGAATGCTCACCAACAGTAGATCCTAAACCATCTAAAACAGCTGAAGGAGAAAAGATGACGGTAGTCCTTTCCGTCTTTGGTTCTTTTGCATGCAATTGATCTCTCGCAAACTTAACCCAATCTTCAAGCTTCGATAAAGGCAAATCTTCAATTCTTCTTCTGTACTGATGAGGCCAGAATTCAACTTTCTTTCCATTCTTTTCGGTCATCAAAGATAATTCAACCATAAAATTCGTTTCTTCTCTTTCTAAATCAAGACCTTCAGAATTCATTATTTGAATGTTGGAATCGTAGGTTCTAACCTTTCCGAAAGAAATCAAAACATCCAATGGAAGAGAAGTGAGCAATTGAAGGACATAATCTTTAGCACTTCCCATTCCGTTTTCTTTTATCCTCCTATCCACAGTCTTAACTTTCTTGTAAGTGCTTGAGGAAGGAAAAATAAAATCGACTTTTTCAGTTAGTTCAGAACTCTTCAAAGCATTCCTTACAGTTTGTCTTATAGCTTGAGTTGAAAAATCGTTGCTAGAGCTGAATCCTATTCCTTTTGTATGAATTCTTATCCCGTATCCGCTATCAAGAGTTGAATTGAGAAAGTTGATCTTGTTTTTCTGGATGTGAATTTCGTTAATTTTAGTTTGTTGAAGAAAAACTTCATACTCTTCTGCTGATTTCTTCAATTCACTCAAGATTTTTTCTCTCATTTCATCAACCAAACTTAGTGAAGAAATCTTGTATGGGTTTACTTAAAGGTTTAAGTCTTTTGAATTCTTCAAGAGTAACCCATTTGGATTCGGATATTTCATGCGGATCAAGCTTTAACTTTCCCGAGACGATTAAACACTCGAAGTAAAGAACGAATCTATGAATGTTAAAGCCAAACTCAGTAGGACAATTAAATCCTTCTCCCCAGCCGAGGAATTTTTTTATTTTGATTTTAATTCCAAGTTCCTCTCTCATCTCTCTTTTTAAAGCATCCTCTATTCTTTCATTGAAATCAACTCTTCCACCAGGAGTTTCCCAAGTTCCTACTTCAACATTCTTCGCTCTTTTTATTGCTAAGTATTTGTTATTTCTTTTGATAAATGCGTCTACGATTAATATGGGTCTTTTTGGTGGTTCCATATGTATCATTTTGGATTTATCGTTTTAAATTCTTGGAAGAAACAT
>CAZQBB010000090.1:0-2711 GCA_964591915.1 uncultured archaeon | reverse complement strand
AGGATTTTATACAGTAAAATGCAATATAACGGATAATTCGACATTATTCTTCAATACATCTACTCATGAGGATTCAGCATCTATTTCAATTATAGGAAGTTCAGATATAAACCCTCCTGTAATCGAGGAGGTGTGGGCAAATTCTACACTCGAAGGAGGAAACGTTACTATCTCTGCTAATGTTACTGATCTCTATGGAGTAGATAAGGTATGGGTTAATGTTACTTATCCTAATTCAAGTATACCTTTTGTGTTCTACTTACAAAACACTTCTTCAAATTCAAAAATGGGGGTATGGAATTATACTTTGACAAACTTGACTCTTGGAGATTATGATTTCATAATCTTTGCTAATGACACTAGTGGCAACAATGCTACTTATTCAGGTTGGTTTGAATCATACCTACCAGTCCAATTCTATGGGAACACCACAGACTTTTCTGGGAATAATGTTTCTGTGGAATTCACATTCTATAGGAATGGAACAAGCTATGTCATGCATCAAAATTCAACATCATCGTCAAATGGGGAATTCAATTTTACTGTTCATAAAAGAATGTATGATATTGAAGTAAAAGTTTTAACTCATACTGTTAAATTCATCTCTGTTAACATCTCTAATAATACTAGTGCGAGTTTCAACTTTACGAGTATTTCCCAGAGTAGCATACCATTAATAGCTGGTGTGAGAAACAGGTTAGCTGGTTTTGTAGCAGAGAGTTCTTTAAATTCGAGTAGTATAAACTTAACGTTGAACTATTCTTCAGGTCTAAGTTCTGTAGACATGAGTAGGTTCTATGAACCAGGTATAGATGTATATGAATGTTCTGATTGGGCTTTCACTGGCTCCGAATGGGAATGTTCGAGTTCATGGGTAAATCGTGGAGGAACTGTTAATACTAACTCTCATCTTATTACAACTTCTCTTTCAAGTCTTTCGATATTCGTCGCTGGAGATACAGCTGTATGCGGTGATGGAATATGTGATTCAGGTGAATCATATCTAAGCTGCCCGGCGGATTGTCCAAAGCCAACTACAACAACAATAGGAGGTGGGGGTGGAGGGGGAGGAGGAACTAGCGGAAGAGTTACAACTTCAATTCCAATTGAAGCTATATTCAGTGTGAGAACAAACTTAACTAACGTTGAATTAGATGCAGGAGAAACCAAAACTTATGCTCTATGGATACTGAACAACGATGCGAATCGTAAGATAAATGTTTCAATTTCAGTCTTTGGAACAATGTTCAAGTTCATTAAACTTGATAGAGGAGTCCTTTCCGTAGATCCAAAAAAAGAAGGATTGGTCAAGATAAAAGTTTCAATTCCAAAAGATACTGAGCCAGGGATTTATACTGGTGAACTGATAGTCTCAGGAGAAGGAAAAACCGAGAGATTACCTGTAACTATAACAGTGTCTATGAAAGGATCTGCTTATCTGGATGTTATGGTCGAAGCGTTAACAAAAAGAGTAAACGTAAACGATACAGCAAAGTTTCATATAATACTTTATAACTTAGGATTCAGGAAAAGGTTAAACCTTGATATAAACTATGCTATCAAGAATTTCGATACAGAAGAAATAATCTATCAGGAGAATGAGAAAAAGTTGATAGAAACATCTCAATCTTTCATCAAGAAAGTTCCTCTTTCAAATCTCAACATACCACTAGGAAGATATGTGTTCGAAGTAACGATTAAGTATGATGGAAAAGAAGTTTCTGCTTCAGATGATTTTGATGTTGTAAAATCTTTCTGGACATCTGAAAGGATAACTCAACTCATTTTGATTATAACTATACCGAGTTTAATCATGCTATTCCTTTACGGAAGGAAAAAGTATATAGCATGGAAATTGTCTAAAGCTAGATATATATTTCCGGTTGATTACCGTAAACTACCAAGAGGAAGATTGTGGTTAGGAAAAATAGCTGAAACCAATGTAAGAGCAGAGTTCAACATGAATGAACTTAAGACTCACATTTTGACTGCAGGGGCAACTGGATCGGGTAAATCAGTTTCAGCAATGATATTTGTCGAGGAACTTCTAAAAGAAAGGATTCCTGTGATAGTTTTTGATCCTACTGCCCAGTGGACAGGATTTGTAAGACCATGTAAAGACCCTAACCTACTTAAGTATTATAAAGAATTCGGAATGAGTAAAAGAGATGCAAGACCTTATACAGGAATGATATATGAAGTTACTGATCCTCATGTTAAGATAGATTTTAAGAAATACATGAATCCTGGAGAAATAACTGTTTTTACCTTGAATAAACTCAAGCCTGGCGAATACGATGATGCAGTAAGGAACATAATAGATACTATATTCGCTCAAGGTTGGGAGGAATCTATAAAACTTAAGATGGTTGTTGTTTTCGATGAAGTTCATCGTTTGCTGGAAAAATATGGAGGTAAAGGAGGCTACGTTTCTTTAGAAAAAGCATGCAGAGAGTTCAGGAAGTGGGGAATTGGTTTGATAATGATATCTCAAGTTTTGAGTGACTTCAAAGAAGCTATCAAGGGTAATGTCTTGACAGAGATTCAACTGCACACAAAATCTTTGGGTGATTTAAGGAGAATAGAGAAAAAGTATGGATTAGAATATGCAAAGAGGGTTACAAAGCTTGAAGTTGGAGTTGGAATGATGCAGAACCCAAGGTATAATAAAGGAAGACCTTGGTTTGTGTCTTTCAGACCTACCTATCATG
>CAZQBB010000089.1:0-2718 GCA_964591915.1 uncultured archaeon | reverse complement strand
ACTCAACGTTATGATTGGAGTGACATCATCTCCTCTAATATTACGAGATCAAATCTTATAAATCTTTAGTTTGAATTAGTAATTTTCTTATCTTTCTTTCGCTAAATATAGAATATGGTTTCAAAGAAGAAAGCATTAGTAGAAGCTGCTCTTTTCATCTCAGAAAATCCTTTGGATACAAAGACTCTAAGAAGAGTAGCCGGCATAACTTCAGATGAAGAATTGAAAAAAATAATCGAAGATATAAAAAGAGAGTTTGACTCAACGTCCCACGGAATCGAATTGGCTTTAACTCCAGAAGGATATCAATTTCAAGTTAAAGATCAATTCTTGGAAAGCATCGCAAACCTGAGTTCTTATTCTGATATTTCAAGAGGAGCCTTGAGAACTTTAGGTATAGTAGCTTTAAAGCAACCAATCCTTCAGTCAGAAATAGTTAAGATTCAAGGAAATAAAGCGTACAATTACATAAAGAGTTTGGAGAAGAAAGGACTCATAAAAACAGAAAAATCTGGAAGAACAAGATTAGTGAAAACAACAAAAGATTTTGAGAGATATTTTGGTAGAAGTTTAAAAGAAATACAGGAGAAATTAAAAACTTTAAGTTCTAACTTGAAGTCATCTTAGAACAATCATTTAAATACTTTCATATCTCTTTTGAGTTTATGGAAAAAATGCCCTATACTCTTCAAATCCAAAATGTAGTAGCTTCAGGAGATTTACATAGAGAGATAGATTTGATTAAAATAGTTAAAGAATATCCTTCAGCAGAATATAGGCCAGAACGATTTCCAGGGCTCATGTATAGACCTCAACTTGATAGGGGAAAGGGTATACAGGCGAAATGTATCCTGATGTTTACATCTGGCAAATTAGTATGTACAGGGGCCAAATCCACTAAGAAAGCTAAAGAAGCAATCCATAAGGTTGTTAAGCATGTGATAGAAAAATCATGTGGTAAACAATTAGAGGAACCATTCGTTAAGATCGTAAACATAGTTGCTTCCGGTAAATTTTTTCGTTATCCTTTAATTGACGAAATAGACCGTTTGCAACTTGAACATCCCAGGTATCAGACAATATACGAACCAGAACAGTTTCCTGCAGCCATGATCACTGATAGGAAGAAATACGAAACAAAAGAAGGTACAGAAAAAAGTTCTGTCTTCCTTCTGTTTCCTTCCGGCAAATATGTTTGTACGGGTTGCAAAAATGAGGAAAGTGTGAAGATTAGAGTTAAAGATTTATATGAAGCCCTTTTTGATTCAGACCTTCTCGAAAAAATCAAAGAAGGAGAAGAATTTAAACTATCTCGAGTGAATGTTTATTAGGTTTCATGAGAGAGATAAATAGTCTTGAAATTTCTTTTCTAGTGAAGAGGTTAAAAGATGCCTTAGCCAACTCAAAGGTTCGAAAAGTTAAACAGATCTCTGATGATATCTTTTCTTTAGAATTGTACAAACAGAAGAAACGCAACTATCTCATCTTTTCTAATCGAATGATTTTTTTATCTGACAAGAGTTATGAAGCTCGTCCATTAACAAATCTAGGGCAAATCTTAAGAAAGAAACTAGTGAACCAAGTCGTTTATGATGTGAAACAACATGAATTTGATAGGATAGTAGAATTAGAAACAAGAGATTACACTCTGATTCTTGAGCTTTTTGATAAAGGTAATATTGTTTTGTTGGACAAAACCGAAAAAAAAATTATAACAGCTTTAAGAATGAGATCATGGAAAGATAGAAGTATAAGACCGAAGAAGAAGTATGAATATCCTCCTTCAAAGATTAATCCCTTTAAACTGACTCTTTCTGAGTTCAAGAAAAATTTTGGAAAGAAAGAAGTAGTAAAAGTTTTAGCAACAGATTTTGGTTTTGGTGGAGAAATAGCTGAAGAAATATGTGAAAGATTAAACATAGATAAAAATTCAAAAAAAGTCGATATTTCAAGTTTATACAAATTTTTGAAAAAACTTCACCAAGAATTTAAGGAATTAAAAGACATTAATGAGAGGTTGAAGAACGAATTTGAGCTAGAATTAAAAGCGAAAACCAAGAAGAAAAAGCTTCAAGAAAAACTTGAAAGAATAAAGAAACAGCAGGAAGAAGCGTTAAAGAAATGGAAAGAAAGGGAAAAGGAATACAGAAAAATTGGTAGATTACTTTATGAAAAATACGAAGAGGTTAAAAAACAACTAGATTCAAGGAAAAGGGAGATCAAGTTAGAGGGATTAACGATAAAATTAGATTTGAGGAAAACGGTTCAACAGAATGCTTCAATCTATTTTGAAAAAGCAAAGAAAGCTAAGAAAAAGATTGAAGGAATAAAAAGGGCGATGAAAGAACTTAAGAAAAAAATAGTCGAAGAAAAAAAGAAAGAAAAACTAGAGGCTAAAACAAGACCAAAAGAATGGTATGAAAAATTCAGATGGTTTATTTCTTCAGACGGTTTTCTTGTCGTTGCTGGTAAGGATGCAAAGACTAACGAGAAGTTGATAAGGAAGTACATGAAAGATTCTGATTTGGTTTTTCATGCTGATATAACAGGCTCTCCTTTTGTTCTAATCAAGAATCCAGAAGGAAAAGAAATTCCTGAGCAAACCATAAAGGAGGCTGCTGAGTTCTGTGGAAGTTACTCTAAAGCTTGGAAAGTTGGGATTTCTACCGTAGATGTCTACTACGTTAAACCAGAACAAGTTAAGAAAGAAGGTGGTTT
>CAZQBB010000088.1:0-2730 GCA_964591915.1 uncultured archaeon | reverse complement strand
TAATCTTCATGCCCCTTCCCACATCCCGAGCCTTTAATTTCAAAATCTTCAGTGACAGCATCTACATTGCTTAAAAACTCTAGAACCTTTCCTGATATCCCAACTCCCTTGTATAGTTTTCCTAATTCTCCATTCTTTATTTCTCTCACTTTATGGGTGACTATTTGTAAATTCCCTCCTAGAGGATCTTCCATTCCAGTTAAAGCTTTAATCAAAAGATAGCCTTCTCTAGTTTCTTCTATTAATTCTTCCAATTTCCAATCTCCTGGCTCGATGTAAGTGTTAGTCATTCGAACGTAAACTTTCCTAGAGAAATCTTGAGCTCTCGCATTTCCCGTGACTTCAGAGTTCATGAAAGCTGCTGACTGTCTGTCATGCATGAAATGTTTTAAAACACCCTTCTCAACTATCAGAGTATCTCTAGATTTTATCCCTTCATCATCAAAAACAAGGAATCCTCTCTCTCCTTTCAAAGAACCGTTATCATGAATCGAAACTAATTCGGAGATTATCTTTTTTCCTTTCAATCCAGCTAGATAAGACCTTCCTCTTAAGACTTGATCTGCCTCACAACCATGTCCAAAGCTTTCATGTGCTATAACTCCAGAAACTTCAGGATCTACTATCACATCATACCTTCCTCCTTTGAGCATCTCAGCTTTTAGTAATTCTCTCGAACTTTTAACTATCTCTTGAATCTTTTCATCCAAGTTCAAGGAAGTGAATAATTCATACCCTCCCTGCTTAAGGATTGGAAAATAATCGTATTCAACTCTTTTTCCTTCTTTTGCTATCGCTGACATGGTGAAACGAAAGAAAGGTAGTACTTGTCTCAAGTATGACCCTTCAGTATTCATGAAGATCGTTTCGTTTCTTGAATGTGCTAGAACTACTGAAGAATTGACTATCTTTTCGTTTTCCATTATTCGGTTAAAAATTTCTCTCACACTCTTCACCTTTTCTTCTGTATCAACATCATCTGGATTCTTTTTCATCCTTATCTCTTCGTTCACTTCCCATGGATCTTGTAAGTAAAGCTTGGAAGGTTTGTTTCCAACTCTTTCAACTAAACTCTTTACTTCTTCGAGGATCTGATCTGAATTTAATTCGTTAAAACCTAAGTAGTACCATTTATTATCTGAAAAAACTCTCACACATAAGCCGATGGAAGAAGCAGTGTTGATACTCTCTGAAGTTTTACTCTTTGAGACACCTAAAGCATGACCTCTTTCAAACCTCACATCACCGTAATAAGTATTTTCTAAGAGCTTGACTATTCTCTGCATTAAAGTTTCGATATCCATTCTCTCAACTCCTCATCAGTAATATTGTGAATCATTATTCTTTTTTCTTTCGATTTAAAACCGGATTTAATCTCTACATCTTTCTTGAGCATTCTCTTTAACTCTTTGATTATTTCCAAGTTTGCTTTGTTTTTTCTGGAAGATGATTTACAATGTACGATTATCTTATCTTTTACTTCCAAGAAAAATTTTGAAGAGTTAGGCTTCACTTTTACGGAGAGAATAACTCCATCTTTAAATCTTTTTAAATCGTACATGAAAATCTTATTAACGAAGAGATTAATAAAAGCCCCGGTAGTTCAGCTTGGATAGAACAGCGCCCTCCTATTCGATGAAGAGAGGCATACAGGATGAAGAAAGATGATTTACATGCACCTCACGGAGAAAGGCGAAGGTCGAGGGTTCGAATCCCTCCCGGGGCGCTTGTTAGCTACTTCTAATGCCTTAGCTGGAGTATAAATGCACTCCATATTAAGGTTGAATCGATGGACATATACAATTTCAAGAGAAGAGTAGAAAAAGAGTTAAAAAATTTGGAGAAAGATTCATTGATTTCTAAAGAGGATAAAGAAGCTATCAAGAATTATTGTAAAGAACTTTCTGCCAAAGGAATCAGTCCTGGTAGGATAATGAAATACTTACAGACTTTAAGAAAATTGTGTCATTTGTTAGGGAAACCCTTCATCAAAGCTAATAAGGATGATTTCATAGGCTTAGTGATGAAGATAGAAAAGAATGAAGAATGGACTGATTGGACTAAGCACGATTTTAAAGTCATCTTAAGAAGATATTACAGATGGTTGAAAGGATTGAGTGATGAAGACCCATTTCCTGAAGAAGTAAGATGGATTAAGATAAGTGTAAGAAACGCAAACAACAAACTACCTGAGGAAATTCTAACAGAGAAAGAGATAAAACGGATGAGTGAAGTAGCTTACTCGACAAGGGATAAAGCTTTCGTTTTGGGTTTGTATGAATCGGGATGCAGAATCGGTGAATTTTTGACGTTGAAGATAAAGAACCTAGAGTTCGATGAGTACGGATGCGTTCTAAGAGTCTCTGGAAAGACAGGAGATAGAAGGTTAAGATTAGTAGCTTCTACTCTGGCTTTGCAAAGATGGTTGGAAGAACATCCAGAAAAGAACAATCCAGAAGCATATTTTTGGGTTCACAACAATTACAGGAAAGCTGATAAACCTCTAAGTTATGGTTTCGTTTGTAGGTTGTTGAAGGATTTGGCTAGGAAATGTGGAATCCAAAAATCAGTTAATCCACATGCATTTAGACATGCCAGAGCTACTCATCTAGCTAACAAATTAACCGAAGCCCAGATGAAAGAATTCTTCGGATGGACACAATCGAGCAAGATGGCTTCGATTTACGTCCATTTATCTGGGAAGATCGGAAGAGCACACGTCTGAACTCC
>CAZQBB010000087.1:0-2753 GCA_964591915.1 uncultured archaeon | reverse complement strand
ACAGTGATAGAAGAGTCTATCGCTTAGATTTCTGTTTGAAAGATATGTAAGTGTAGATGAATGCTGTAATGGCTGTATGGAGTAGGTTGAGGAAGATAGCATACTGGAAGTATCCTAGAACATAGAAAACTATCCAATACCAAACATGCACGTTTCTTCTAGCATCCACTTTAAAGAACCATCTCCATTTCTTATTTTCTTTGAGGGATTTTCCGGTTGATAACCATGCTATGTTATAGATGTGTCTTACGTATCCATCAAGAACTATGAAAACTAAACCCATTCCAAGAAAATAGAGAGAATTAGTCGTTCTGAATATCGTCCAAACGATGGTAGCATACCATGCTTGCTCATAGAGAAAATCGAAAGAATGCTCAATTTTTCCTATCTTCCCCTCTATCCCCTTAACACGAGCTAATTTTCCGTCAGTTCCGTCGAGTATCGTGACGATGAAAGCAATCACAAGAAACCAACCGATAAGATTATTCAGAGCTAGGTAAACAGCGAAGAACGCCAATATATCTGTAAGTATGGTTATCATATCAGGTGTTACAGGAGTTGACATCAAGAAATAAATGAGGATATTCTCGAGATATTTATTAACTTCTGAAGTGAAGTGTATGCCTTTTTGGGTTTTTTCAACTTTTTTCCATTTTTTAGGATTGAAAATCTTGAATTTTTTCATTCGGTCTCAAACCTTCTTCTCCAGCTTCTTAATGAGTTTCATTATCTCCTCGTTCATCTTGAGTGAAACATAACTCTTCCTCTCAGGGTCCCTTACGTGGAAGATTAAAGTCATCATCTTATTTTTCCCTCTCATCCTTCCAGGAATGAGTATAGGAGGCTTATCGAACCTTATGTCTCTCCTCATCTTCCTACATATTTTCAGGACTTCTCTCTCAACCTTATCTTCATTCAATTTAGCGTTGAAGATGACCGGCAGACTCACGAACATCTTCTTATGCGGAGATTTTATAACTGAAATCTCTTTGAAGAAGAGAGAGTTAGGAATTATTGTTAAATCTCCTTTTTTGTTCAGGAGGACTATGTTCAAAGGATTCTTCTCTATGATTTTTCCTCTATACTTACCTATGTTTATCTCTTCTCCTATCCCACATCTGTAGAATAAATCCAAGAAAGGCTTAGAGAGAATGTTAGAAAAAACATCTTTCATGGAGATTATCAAGAGTACACCTAATAACCCGATGAAGAGGAATAAAGCATCCAAAGAAAATCCTATTTGGTTTATCGCTAGAAGAATCCCCAAGAACCAGATGAAGAAATAAGCGAGTTGCTCAGCTTGTGAGGAGAACTGAGGCAAACTGAATCGTAAAGCATGATTTACTGCCCTCTTCACTATCTTCGCAACTATCCATGTAAAAACTATTATCAGGAAAAAGCCTACTCCTCTGTAAACGATACTCGGAAGTTGGAACACACTTTCGATCAATTCTTGGATCATGTCAATCATCAATACTTATGAGAACGTTTAATTAAATATTTTCCTTATGTATGAGTTCTACTCAAAAGTAGTATATTTTAGCATCCTAGAGAGGATAAAATTTTAAATATGTTTACTTTCTAAATATTGGTGGGTTTTATAACAACCGAGTTTTTTGCTTTAGAAAAAGAGTCTAATCCTAGATACGATAACCTCCCCATAACAAGATCAAGGAGGTTTTTGAGATGAGTCTGAAAGGAAGAGATGTAATCTCGATAAGAGACTTGAAGAAAGAAGAGATTGAATTGATACTTAAGACAGCCGAAAAAATGGAACCCTATGCAAAGGGAGAAGAGAAATGCAACCTAATGGAGGGAAAAATCCTAGGAACCCTCTTCTTCGAACCGTCGACGAGAACACGACTCTCTTTTACTGCAGCGATGCAGAGACTAGGAGGAGAAGTCATGGGATTCGCTGGCACAGGAATAACTTCAATGGCTAAAGGAGAAAGTTTGACAGACACGATAAAAGTTGTCGAAAGATATTGTGATATTATCGTCATGAGACATCCTCTTGAAGGATCAGCTAGGTTAGCGGCAGAAGTTTCCAGTAAGCCAGTAATAAACGGAGGAGATGGAGCGAATCAACATCCAACCCAAACACTACTCGATCTCTACACGATAAGGAGAGTGAAAGGAAAAATAAAAGGGTTGAACGTCGCCTTGTTAGGAGATCTTAAATATGCGAGAACTATGAGATCTTTGGCTTATGGATTAGCAATGTTCGGAGTTAACTTAACTCTAGTTTCTCCGAAAGGACTAGAAATGTCAGGGGATATCCTAGATGAAATAAAAACTAGGTTTGGAATAACACCAGAACAAACTGTCAACATAGAGAAGGGATTAAAAGAAGCTGATGTCATCTACATATGCAGGATACAGAAAGAAAGGTTTGAGGATAAACTAGAAGCAGAAAGATTGCAAAAAGCATACAGGATCACACCGGAAGTCTTGGAGCATTGTAAAGAAGATATAGCGATACTACACCCATTGCCGAAGACTGTGGAAGTTGACCCTAGAGTGGATGGAATGAAATGTGCTAAGTATTTCGATCAAACTTTCTACGGAGTGCCAGTAAGGATGGCTATTCTAGGACTGGTAGGAGGTGTTTTGTGATGAAAGAAGAGATGATGGTCACGAAGATAAAAGAAGGGACAGTGATAGACCACATAAGGGCTGGGAAAGGAAAGAAGGTATTGGATTTTCTGGGCATAGATGAAAATTATCCAGAAACTGTGGCATTATTGATGAAC
>CAZQBB010000086.1:0-2758 GCA_964591915.1 uncultured archaeon | reverse complement strand
GGAAAGGAAAGTCAACAAACTTTCAGGAGGTGAACTCCAAAGAGTGGCTATAGCCGCCTGCTTAGCAAAGGATTGTGACATCTATTACCTCGACGAACCCACCAGCTTTTTGGATGTGTTTCAGAGGTTAAAGGTTTCAAAAGCGATAAGGGAGTTCTGCAAGGATAAATCAGTTATGATTGCCGATCATGACTTAGCAACTCTAGATTTTCTTGCTGATAGGATTCACATATTCTACGGAGTTCCTTCTGCTTATGGGATAGTCTCAAACCCTTATTCAGTTCGTTCTGGGATAAACGCATTCTTGGAAGGTTACATAAAAGAAGACAATGTTAGGATAAGGCCTCAATCGATAAGGTTTAAATTCGGTTATATGAAGAGTAGGGGAGAAGAACTTCTGATCGAATTCAGTGGGATAACAAAAGCTCTTGGAAACTTCAAGCTGACGGTCGAAAAAGGATCTCTGTACAGGAAAGAGGTACTAGGGATTCTTGGAGCCAATGCACTAGGAAAAACAACACTGGCAAGAATCCTTGCTGGAGAGATAAAACCAGACTCTGGAGAGTTGAAAGGAAAAGTGAAAATTTCTTACAAACCTCAATATCCTCACACAGATTTTGAAGGAAAGGTGAAAGAACTGTTGAAATCGATTTCTAAAGATTTTGGAACGAGTAATTATAAGTCTGAGATAATAATTCCTTTGAATTTAGAGAAACTCATGGAAAGGAAAGTCAACAAACTTTCAGGGGGTGAACTTCAAAGAGTGGCTATAGCAGTTGCTTTAAGTCAGAAGGCAGATGTTTACTTACTGGATGAGCCTTCAGCTTTTCTGGATGTTGAAATGAGACTCTCCGTAGTAGGTCTTATAAGAAAACTCGTTGATAAGAGAGAATGTTCGGCGATGATAATAGATCATGATCTCTTATTCTTGAGTCAAGTAGCTGACAGAGGAATGGTATTCTTAGGAAAACCTGGGAGGATGGGAAAAGCAAAAGAAGCTGAGAAGATAGAGGATGCCTTCAACGAGTTTTTGAAAGAGGTAGGAGTCACTTTTAGGTCAGACCCTCAGACCGGAAGACCTAGAGCGAACAAACCAAATTCGAAGCTTGACAAAGAACAAAAAGAAAAGGGAAGATACTTCATGGGCTGACCCTATTCAAAAGGATTAGAAACTTTATACAGAGTATAGTTTTTGTTATCAACCTCTATCGAAGCCAATTTTGTTAATTCATAATTATCGAACATGTACTTACATACTGTGGATTGGTAAGGTTCAACATGACACCAGAAACCGTCGTCGAATATGACACAATCAGTCTTGTTGAAGAGTTCTCTCATTCTTGCTTCATTCTGCCCGTTCCAAGTCTGTAAAGAACTTTTGTTATGCATCAAGTAAATACTCGGGACATGAGACAAAACATAACAACTTTCGTTCATTTGCTCAGAGAAATTGACCACGAATCTTCTGTAGACTCTAGCCTGTCTTGCTTCTTCTATCTTTTCTGCTGGAGTATTTATAGAAGGAACATAGAAGAGAAAAGATATTAGAACTAGTAGAACAAGAAAGACTCTGATCAACATGCCCTTCTTTAACCTTCTTCCCATTTCTTTTTCAACCCAACTCATTCCATAACCTGCAGCTATTATGAAGGGAGGATAACAAGAAAGAGAATACCTCACATCGACTCCATACAAAACACTTCCTGCATAGAAGAATGCATAGAGAAAGAAGAAAGTTCCAAACCATACGAGAAGAAAAAGCAAAACTCTTTTTTCCTTAATCAACGAAAGAATCCCGAGTAAAGCAAAAAGAGAAAAGAGAATCGGATGCTCTATAGTTTTATAACCCATTACCCAGAAGAACGCATTAGTAGGGATGTTTTGTTTTCCATACTCAAGACTGAATTTTTTTCCTGAGCTCCCCCAAGTATCTGTTTTAGATGCATGGTAAACATGAAAAGAAGAAGGAATGATTAAGATGAAGATGAGAACGCTTAACAAAAATCTTGGGTCAGTGAATCTCTTCCTAAGGTTTCTGTCTAGAAGAAGCAAGAAAACCGCAGCGAGAGGAATCAAGATCATCCCTTCGGCTCTTATCTGAACAGAGAAGGCCAAACAGCTTAACGCAAAAAGAATAACACTAAACTCCTCGCTCTTGAACATTAGTAGGAGTGCAAAAACAGTAAGCAAAGTGTAAAAAACAAAAACTGGGTCAGGAGCAACAGTTCCAGACCACATTATGTGAACAGGGATTAAGGCAAAGAGCAAAGCTGAGTAAAGAGCTATCGTTCGATTATCAGAAAGAAGAAAAGATATGAGAAAAACCAAGAGTATGGAAAGACTTCCTAAAAGGACGACTAAGTTGAAAGCCACACTTTCCTTAACTCCGAAGAGAAGGAAAGCAAAAGCAAGGGTGAAAGGATAAGCGTTAGGCCATTTCATGAGTTCACATTCGTAGCATTCTTTTTGGTTTCCATAATTGCATAAGCAAGCTTGTTGATGAGTTAAGATTTCCTTTCCTATATCCATATAGATCGACTCATCGAAGAACAAGCGATGGGTGTGGGGGGTCAAGAAAGTCCTCAAGCTTAAGCCAAGCAAGAAGATCAAGAACATAAAAATCCAAGTATTTTTCTGGATTGGCTTAAGGATTTTCCTAATTTCTTTTAAACTCAGGATGAAAGAAATGATCATGAGAGAGAAATTTATCCCTAAAAAAATTGGCTCGATTCTCTTCAGGCTTTCATCCAAAGGGTTT
>CAZQBB010000085.1:0-2784 GCA_964591915.1 uncultured archaeon | reverse complement strand
ATCTCATCTATTATGGGAAAATCAAGGATTTGAGTGAAGTTGATGAAAAATACTGGAAACAACCAGAGATAATTCCTACATGGGAAGTTACAGGAGTGAACATATACTTAAACCCAAAATCAGAGAGGTTTGGTGCTTTTGGCTTCGGTTGCTATCCTGCTGAATCTGTGGTGAGATTAAGACCTGGGCAGGCTGTTAACTTAACAACTTGGTTGCACACATCATGGGGAGTTCAAACTCTACAAGGAATGAGTTTAAAAGTTGTATACCCAAGTCATGCTAGCAGCTTGACAGGAATAAGCGTTGAACAAGATCCTTCTGTCGTTGAAAACTACTTCACTTCTACGGTCTCACCCAATGTCGTGCTATTAGGACCTACTTGGCCTTATTTTGAGGCTGGTCCAACATTTCATCATGACGGTTGGATAGTTCCTGTTTCCCTAGACATAAAAGTTCATCCAGATACTCCAAGAGGAACTTATGCTGTTGGGATAATGCCTTCTTCTCCTCCTGAAGATAAGAATGATGAATGGATTCTCGAATACAAGCTTAGGTATACTCCAGTTCAATTCTATCATGTGGGTAAGCCTTACTTCACAGTATTCTTGAGGGTAGAATAGGATGAAGAGAATAATTTACATGATTTTTTTTTATTCTTAACCCCTTTAGTTAATGCAAGTGAGTACGCTTATTCTGAGTCGTACTATCAGAATGAGCATTTACTTGAAGTCACCATCATCAAGCCAACTTATTCTTATCCGTTCGTTGATGTAAAAGAAGGAGATTTTATTTATCCTTTAATAGACGTCGATTATAACGGAACGAACGTAACGAACTTAACTAAAGAGAATTTCACTGTAGAGATAGGAACTAAGGAAGCTTTAATAAATAACATAAGTTACGATCCTTCTACTTCTTATTACAAGCTTAATGTAACAGTTCCCTACAATGAAGCTGGAAGTAAACAAGACTTTTGGGTTAATGTGAGCTATGAAGGGATATGGACTACTGATATTCAAGTCGAGTCTGTGATTTATTTTGCTCCTAAAACTACAGTAACAACCACAATCTCAGGTGGAGGTAGTGGAGGACCGGCTGAAGTTCCTACAACTCTTCCCAAGAAAGATTTCTTTTTAGATGAAGATTTTATTCAAGTTACGTTAACTCAAGGAGAGAGTAAAAAAGAGTTCGTCACGGTTAAAAATACTGGAGAAGTCGATTTGAATTTAACGATGAGAATCCAAAACTTACAGAAATTTATTTCTTTTCAAGGAAAGAATGAATTTAGTTTTGAGTTGAAAAAGGGAGAAAGTAAAGTCATAGAATTGAATTTTTCAACATCAAAAAAACAAGAAACAGGAGTCTTTCCTGGGAGGATAATATTCACTTCAGATTCCATAGAGAAGAAAATTATAGTTATAGTTGAAGTTCAATCAGCAAAACCTTTGTTCGATGTTAAAGTTGAAATTCCTCCCCAGTATCTCCAAGTTCATCCTGGTGAAACCATTCTAGCGAAATTAACTATATACAACTTGGGAAAAATTGGAAGAGTCGATGTTGACATTGAATACGGAATAAAAAGTTTAATCCAAAACATAACGATAAGTAGACATGAAACAATGGCTGTAGAAACTCAGTTATCGACTTTAAAAAGTATTACCATTCCTCCTGACTTTAAACCAGATAACTATATTTTCTACGCAAAAGTGAGTTACAATGGTATTGCTGGAACTGGAAGTACTATGTTTAGTGTTGTTGAAAGAGTAGGTATTGAGCTAAACTTAATTTTTCTACTCATAGTTCTCGCTCTTCTAATTGTCGGCGTAATCTTTATGATTAAAATCACGTACTTTTCTCTAGGTGAAAAGTTTGTCCTTTAATTTGTAGAATTTTTTCTTCCCATTCAAGATTGATTCAACCATTCCTAAATTCTCCATTAGTTTAAAGTATTCGTTGCATCTTGTTCTCGATAATCCAGTTAATTCACTTAGTTCCCAAGAAGAGAGTTTTTTGTGTTTTTTCAAGAGAGATTCTATTTCTTCTATTCTCTTCTTTTCTACTATCGTTAATTCACGCTCGGGTTGTTCTTTCAGAGTTTGTTTCAGTCTCGAGATCAATACTTCTATGAATTCTTCTCCGTCTTGAGCTTCTTTTTTGAACAAAGATTCGCTCAAGACTTTTTCTGGAATTCTCTCATCAATTTTTTCTTCGAGTTTCAGTATTTTCTCTTTCAAGTCTTTTATTTGTGGATAGATAGTTTCGTTCGATGACTTGGGGAAGACTTCAAACTTTTTCTCTAAATTTTCAATTCTTGAATTTAATTCTTCTATACTCTTTTTCAAATCTTTAAGGAGTGAAAGAACTACTCTATCTTTCAATAAATCTGCATGTTCCATTTTCCTTCAATGTATATTTGTTTTCTTCTTTTAAAATATTCGACAGTTTCGACATAAAAACTTCGACACTTTTTTGAGAATCTAAAGAGTATTTTTAATGGGTTTTTAATTTAAGAATATCGACAAGTTTATCAATAATGTTAAACATATGTGTTAACATCATGCGATTACATGCCTCAACGAAAAAATGCTAAAGAACAAATAGTGAAAATTTTGAGAAAGCATCCTGAAGGTTTAATGCTTATCGAGATAGCTAAGCTTACAGGAATGAGCAGGCTTACTGCTACAAAATACGTTCATGAATTAATAGGAAGTGGGTTAGTGATCCAAAGAAGAATAGCAGCTGCAAGAGTTTGTTATTTGAGAGATAATTTGAATAGAGAGGAGC
>CAZQBB010000084.1:0-2811 GCA_964591915.1 uncultured archaeon | reverse complement strand
TTGTTTCATCAGACAAAAACGTAAAACCCGTGTACGAAAACATACCAATCGTGGAACTTATGGAGGGTCAAGAACTGGAGTTGGAAGCGATAGCCCAACTCGGACTGGGAAAGGAGCATGCCAAGTGGCAAGGTGCCATAGTGGGTTACGTCGCTGATGAGGATAAGTATACCTTCAACGTTGAGTCGGCATGCGGACTACCTGTAGAAGATGTTGTCATGAAGGCTTTCGACGTCCTTTCAGAAAAGTTAAAGGATTTTACCAATGATCTAAAAAGGATCAAATGATTCTCAGCAGGCAAACCTGTGACACTATTTAAAAGATTAAAATAAGTTATCCTATAAATTCTATTAGCAGAGCAGGGGTAGCCAAGTCTGGTCAAAGAGTGGTTACCACTTGAAAGCGCAGGATCGGTGATGCGAAACTCAGATGCGAGACTTAAGAAGACTTGGGATATCCTGTCCCTTAGTGGGTTCCTGGGTTCGAATCCCAGCCCCTGCATGGGAAAATTCACAAGTATCTATTTCTTTTGTAGAAAAGGACAAGGCTGATTCTCATCATCGGTATTATCACAAAACAACAAAAAAAGATTCCTATGAAAGGTATGAGAAATGTTAGCATCAGGAGAATGTATAAGAAGACCAAACAAAAAGTTTGTAAGTAGTTTTCTTTTACAGTCTTAAAACTTTGTTTTATCGCCTCCGTAGCACTCAAATCATCAACAACTAATGCTGGGAACGTGAGAGAAAAGAATATCATTATCAAAAAGGAGAGTATCAAACCTATTAGAGATCCTATAAGAGAGAAAATAGTTCCTAAACCTCCAACTAGAATAACCATCATCACAAAAAATATCATTCCAAGTATTATCGAAGATGATAAACCTCTCAATCCTTTTTCTCTAGCGATGATGAATAGGGTATTCAGTTCAGTGTTTCCTCGAAATGCCTCGTCTGCCATTCCATACATTCCAGTTTTCAAAAATGCATCTATCAATCCTCCTGTCAAAAATAGGAAGAAAACAAAACTCAACCTTAACAAGAGTGGAAATATAGACCCGATTCTTTCTATTAAAATAGTTGGGTCTGTTAATTCGGTTAATGGAGAGATTCCAAGAGAGGAAAAAATAAACCAAAGAGCTACTCCCCCGAAGAGTCCTACGAAGAGAAGGAGTATTAATTCAGCTGCTATGAAACTCACAAGATTTTCTTTATAAACCTCCCAACCTCTTTTAATGTATTCAAATACCATAATTCCATATTATATTAAATGATTGATAAAATAAAAGTCCAGTGAAACGATGAGCTTAGAAATCCTATCTTTGATACTTTTCATCGGGATAATAATAGCTTTCGTATACTTTGACAGAAAAAACATAGAATTCAAGTATGGTCTAGTGATGAGGAGAACGAAAAAGGGAAAGAAATTCATATACAGAATGGCAAAAAGATATAAAAAATGGCTGATTCTTCTAGGTAATTTAGGAATAATCGTAGGAATAGTAGCGTCTGGATACACTTTTTTCTCTTTGATCGATACTTCTTACAAGATTTTCTTCAAACCTAAAGAAGCTGCGCAATCTATTGCTTTAGTTTTCCCTTCTGTTTCTGGTGTTAAATTACCAGGATTCGTTCTTGGGATTCCATTCTGGTATTGGATCATAGGTATATTCACTGTCATGATAGCACATGAACCCATGCATGGTCTGTTAGCTAGGGCAGAGAATGTTAGAATAAAATCACTCGGAGTCCTTCTTTTAATAGCAATACCTGGAGCTTTTGTAGAGCCAGATGAAAAGCAAATAAAGAAACTTTCAACAATGAAGAAGCTTAGGATATACGCTGCAGGAAGTTTTGGGAATTTTATCCTCGCTGCAATCCTCTTATTCCTAACGTTGGCGATAATCTATCCTATTTTCTACAGAGGAAGTGTCATTTATGGTTATTTAAATTATACGAAATACAATCGATCTGAACCGTTCCCAGCTGAAAGAGCAAATATAACAGGGCCAATACTTTCAATAGATGAAGAGAGAGTAGAGAATGTGAAGGATTTACAAAGAATAATGGCTGATAAAAAACCAGGCCAAACAATCCTAGTAAAAACCACTAAAGGGACGTATTCCTTGACTTTGACTAACGATCCGAAAAATAAAACAAAAGGGTACATGGGAGTCTTTGTTGCTGACTATAAAGTCTTGAAAAGAGAGTATAGGGATAATAAGCTATTATCTACTGTTCTTTCATACACGGTAGAGTTGATGGGATGGATAGTAACATTGAACCTCGGTATTGGAGCAGCAAACCTATTACCGATAAAGCCATTAGATGGAGGGTTAATGTTCGAAGAAATTATAAAGCGTTTCTTCAAGAGGAAAAAAAGAAGAGAGAAGATAGTTAATTTAGTTTCTATCCTTACAATCATTTTGATAGTGATCGCTCTTTTTGGACCAAGTATAGTGAAAAATTTAACTTAAAGTTTCTATTTTCCTTATCTCGAATACTCTGATAGGGTATATCTTGTTACCTTCCTTTAGTATAGAATTCTTTATCCTATCTTCGATTATCGATTTTAAGAAATCATCCAGAGTTTTGGACTCTACCTCTTTTTTAATCTTTTCTTCAACGAACTTCTTCAAAACTACTTCAACCCTTCTTTTTATCTTCTTACTAGTTATGATTATCGTCTTAACTCTGAGTTTCTTCTTATCCTTTGTGATCAGTACTTGGTTTGTGTCTATCCTCCTAACTCTGTACCTTATGAACCTAGAGATGTAATCTCTCAAGCACTCCAACCCATCGAATTCCGTTA
>CAZQBB010000083.1:0-2819 GCA_964591915.1 uncultured archaeon | reverse complement strand
TTTCAAAATCATCTTTTCTTTAACAGAATCTTAATATCATTATTATTATTCAACACATAATCAGATCCTAACTTTCTTTTTGTTTTTGCCTCCAACCCTCCAATGAACTTCTCACCTATATCAGAATGTATCGAGAACGCGAATTCTTTCAAAGTAGTTCCTTTCTTAACCAAGAAAGCGTCTGGCAAAACATTCCCTTTCTTATCGCTTAACTTGTCTATATCAGCTACAGGATAAACTACTATGTAATCCAAAACATCAAAAACTGCTTTGTTTAAACACTCTTGTATCCCAGTTGAACCATATTTCCTCAAGACTCTTTCTTCTATGAGCTTCAACCCTTCTTTCTGTCCTTGAGTGAGCTTTTCTTCATCCTTGATCTTGAAAGAATGTCCATCGTACTCTATCAAACCCTTCTTACTAGCAGTCTTTAAAGCTATCTCAGCAGCAGCACTCGTTGGAACTATCGTCAATTCAGGAAATTCTTCCTTCATCCTCTTCAAGTTTTCTTCAGCTTCAGGCAAATCTACCTTGTTAGCTGCTATTATCATCGGCTTCGATATCTTTCTTAACTCAGAAGCAAACTCTCTCAAATCATTCAATCCAACTTTTTCGAGGACTGTTTGAACCTGTTGTTTTTTTATCCCTAAACCGGTTAACTGTTTAGTTAAAACATCGACCAAATCAACTTTAGAGAATTTCACTTTTTTTCTATACTTTGAAATCCCTCTTTCAATTATTCCAGCAAACCAAAGGTCTACCTCTTTTGTCAGGAAACGAACATCGTTACAGGGATCGTAACCTCTGGTAGCCTTTCCTTCTGCATCAGTAGTTCCTGAGGCATCGACTATATGGATAAAACAAGAAGCTTGCCTTAAATCATCAAGAAATTGATTCCCCAATCCTTTGCCTAAATGTGCATCTGGAACTAAACCAGCAACATCTACAAGCTTAACTGGTATATATCTTTTTCCGTCGATACAAAAAGAATTCTTTGGGTTGCATTTTACCCCGTATTCCTCACAAACGCAATCAGTAACCACGTATCCTATTCCGATGTTTGGTTTAATAGTCGTGAAAGGATAAGCTGCTATGGGAACATCTATCATAGTCGCAGCTTTAAAGAAACTAGATTTTCCTGATGATGGTTTGCCCACTAAACCTATTTGCATCTTACCAAAACAAGTTTATCTTTCAATCTTAAGAAGTTAAGTTACCTGGGAATAACTGAAATCAACAGAAACATCAGGACAATCAGTCTTTATAGTTCCTGAAGTAAAACCATCTTTCACTCCATTCACTTTTATCGATCTTAGCATGTTTCCTCTCAACGTTTCATTCAGATCAAAACTTTTCATCTCTCCGTTCGGATAGAATATGTACAATTTCTCCAACTCTAAGTCTACTGATCTTTTATTCTCAAGGATTAAATACAGTGTCTCCTCATTCCTGTTATAACTTCCAGAATAAATCTGAAACATCGCAATCTTACACTTCTCTGCTGGTGTTATGTTTTCAGTCTTCATTATAGTTCTTTTCATCAGGTTGGTTCCCCATATGGTGAAAACAGCGGCTATACTCATGACAGTAGCAACTAGGAGTACGACTATTCGAGTTGGTTCCATCAATACTAATATAGAAAACGATTTATTTATTTTTGAGTGTTAAACAATTCTACATGAAATTTCCGATTTGTCAGGTCTGTCTGAAGAATAACATCCTTTGTAACGCGTGTGCAGAGAAGGTAAAAAAAGAGGGTATAAGGCCTGATGAAATAAAAATGTATAGAGTTTTAAATAAGATTTTAAAAGATCAAAAATCTTTAAAGAATGTCGAGATAAAAAGAGTAGTGGGAAAACATACGTTGTTCTTGATAACAAGGAAAGAAGACGTCTCTAAATTAATAGGAAGAGATGGAAGGATTGCTAAGAAGTTATCTAAAGAACTGAACCGATCGATAAGGATTATAGGTAAGCCTGATAACATAAAAGATTTCGTGAATGAAGTTTTCTTCTCTATTCCAGTTCTCGGTGTTAATGTTGTTTATACACCTCAAGGAAAGAAATATAAAGTGAGGATACCGAGGGTTGAGAGAAGGAATTTACCCATATCTTCAGATCTCTTCGTGAATATTTCTAGATCCATATTCCATACTGATGTGGATGTTGTTTTTGAGTGATCTTGGGTGATTTTTTGACGAGAGTAGCGATCATAGACCGTGAACTCTGTAAACCGAAGAAATGCAATTACCTCTGTATGCGTGTTTGTCCGAAGAACAGGAGTGGGGAAAAGTGTATAATGATAGAAGAAGATTCAGAATTTCCTCTAATAGATGAAGACCTCTGTATAGGATGTGGAATATGTCAGCATAAATGCCCGTTTAAAGCAATAAAAATAGTGAACTTACCGGAAAGATTAAAAGAGAAACCCATTCATAGATTCGGTAGGAATCAATTCGTGTTGTTCAGGTTACCTTATCCTATAGAGAATGAAGTCGTTGGATTGATAGGTTCTAATGGTTTGGGAAAAACTACAGCGTTGATGATACTCGCTGGAAAGATAAAGCCAAACCTCGGAGAATCTAGAAGAAAATACGATCTTTCTGAATTAACTCGATTATTCAGAGGAACTGAATTCCAGAATTATCTTGAGAAACTTAGAGAAAAAGAAATAAAAGTTTCCTATAAACCTCAGAGAGTAGACAAGATACCTGAAAAATTCTCTGGCAGTATTTCCAAACTGTTGAAAAAAACGGATGAAAGAGGGATATTAAGCGACCTTATGAGTAGGTTTGGATTGGATAAAATTCAAGACAAGGG
>CAZQBB010000082.1:0-2837 GCA_964591915.1 uncultured archaeon | reverse complement strand
AATAATTATTATATCATTCCTAACTTGACAGCAACATCAGCAGCAGGATACTCTGGTTTAAGCTTTATGAACGCTTTCTTCCTCCCTTTTCTATCTATCAGCGTGTTGACTTTCTCAACTTTAACCTTGAAAACTTCTTCAAAAGCTTTCTTAATCTCTTCTTTACTGAACCTTCTATCGACTATAAAAACAATCTTGTTCTCTTTCTCAACCACACTTATACTTTTCTCAGTCTTATGAGGATATTTCAAGACTTTATAAGGATCCATCTAAACCACTCAATTTTTGGATTGCAGATTCAGACCAAATAGTTAATCTTCCTGGACTCGCACCAGGAGCCAAATCTTCAACTGAAAGTTTATTTACTTCTTTAACATCTACTCCAGACAAACTCTTGCAAGCCTTCTTCACCCCTTCATCCTTTGCGATAATTATTAACGGACCAGCTTTTCTCTTGTACTTTCTTCCTCTCAATTTTCCTTTTCCAGCTCTAACTTTCTTTTTTTTACTTCTCTTTAATTCTTCATCCAAACCAACTGAAGACAGTAGATTTTCTAAATCTTTAGTTTTTTTGATTGATTCTATCCCATCCTTTATTACTAGGGGCAATTCTTTAATCTTCTCGATTTTATGTCCTCTTTTTTCGACTATTTCTTTCTTTGCAGTTGCAGCAATAGCAGACCTTAAAGCAAGCCTATACTCTTTCTCGTTTATCTTTTGAACCCAGATTTTTTCAACCTTTGGAGGATGTGCTCTTCTTCCTTTGACTGCCTGAGGAACTTTCCTTACCCTCCAGATCAGATGAGGAGAAGTCGCATGTAGACGCGGTAATCTAGCCATATCACGCATCATCATAGTCCATCTTATTCTCCTCCTCCCATGATAATGTGCTGAAGTTCTTAAGCCTGCTAATTCATCAGTTCCATAAGGCTGTCTTCTCCTACTTTGCAAAGCTAATACTGCTCTTCTTATAACATCCCACCTTAAATCTTCTTCAAAAATCTTGGGTAATTCAATCTTTCCTACTTGCTTTCCTTTTAAATCAAAGACGGTAACTTTCATCTCACTCACTTTTCATCGAAAAACTCTTTATTTCAGTTGGCAATAAAGAAACTTCTGGAGGTCTTATCGCCGATCTCAACCTTATCATTCTTTTTTTCGGGCCTGGTACTGAACCCTCTATCAGAACATAATCTCCCTTTACTATTCCATAGTTTGTGAATCCAGATTTTGGAGTTATTTCTTTTCCATCTTCTCCGATCTTCAAGATTCTCTTGTTGTATTCAGTTCTTGTTTGAAAACCCATCTGTCCTGCCATAGGAACAGTCCATAAAACTCTCCTAGGTGTTTCCGATCCAAGAGTTCCCAAGTGTCTTCTTTTGCCTGCAGCTTTCCTCGGTTGAATCTTTATTCCGAATCTCTTAACTGGTCCTTGAGTACCCTTTCCTTTCGTTACGGCAATAACATCTACGAACTCCCCTTCTTTAAACACATCTTTTACTCTCACTTCTTTCCCTACCAAGTTTTTCGAAAATTCCCAAGCTTCTTTTTTATCTTTCCCTCCGATCTCTATTTCAAAAACCTCAGGAGTCTTCTTCCTTATTCCAGATGTTCTAGGTTGAGTCCTGACGATCAACCTGATTTTCTTAACTTTCTCTAAGTTTTCTTCAATCAGTTTAGCTTTATTTTCATCGTATTTTCCTGTAATGATCTTTCTCTTTAGATCTTTATCTTCGCTAACCTTAGGATCCCAGAGTTCATTGAAGACTTTAAGACCATCCGGAGTTTCTTCATAAACTCTGACACCGATGACTCTTAGAGGAGGACAATCTATAACGGTAATAGGAACTGAAATTTCTTCTCCTTTTGTAGGGGAGTTCTTGCGATTATCTATAAGAGTTACATGTGCCATTCCAGCTTTATAGCCAGCAAATCCTAAGATTTTCACTTTTTCAGTTGAGGGCCATGTTCTAATCCTAGGATAAATCCTCTTAGCTCTAACGCGGGGCCAAAAAGCTAATGAACCAGCTCTGGGTTTGCTATGTTTTACCATCTAACTCACTTCAAAAGATTTGGGTTTAGAAATAAATAACTGTTATCTTTTTTAAAGCTTTATGTGAAAATTAAAGCATGGCAAACCATTGTATTTTTTGTGCTATAGCGAGGAAACAAGTTCCAGCTAGGATAGTCTATGAAGATGAGGTCGGGTTAGCCTTTCTGGATATCAACCCTAGAAGCAAAGGAATGTGTATAGTAATTCCAAAACAGCATTTTGAGAGGTTCGATGAGGACTGTAGACTAGCCAGTAAGGTTTTTGATATAGCGATGATAGTTGGCGAGAAAATCAAGAAGGCCTTAAATCCTTCAACTATATTCTTTTCCATAATGGAAGCTCAAGTTCCTCATTTCCACATTCGAGTTTATCCTGTTTACAAAGATCAAATTCCTTTATTCGAGAACAAACCTTTGAGGGTTACTGAAGCTGAGTTGGACGAATTGTCGAGAAGGATAAGGTCAGCTAGTGTTGAATGGAAGGAAAGGAGAGGAGTAATCATCGAGAAGAAAGTTGAGGAAAAGAAAGAAGAGAAACCAAAAGAGAAGAGAAGTGAGGAAGATATTTACTGGGTTAAGAGGAATAGTATGCTTCCTTGAATTTGAATTCTCTTAAGCATTTTTGAAATTCTTTTATAAAATTTGTTTATGTAATACATATTACAAAATCTATCCGAATTACCTTAAAGAGATAAAAGAATGAAGAACGATAAGTTAAAAAACTAAGAAGAAAACTTATTATTTGAGCGGCCGTAGTCCAGCCTGGTTAACCTGGCCAATAGACA
>CAZQBB010000081.1:0-2843 GCA_964591915.1 uncultured archaeon | reverse complement strand
AGGATCGAAACGGTAGAGAAATTACTCTCAGAATTGAAAACTGATGTTAGAATTTTACTCATTCATTACTCTCCAACCTATAAGATTCTGGAAGGAGAAAACCCGAGAGTATATCCTGAATTAGGATGTAAAGCTTATGAGAGAGTCATCATCGAACAAAAACCTGATTTAGTGATAACAGGACATTCACATAAAGGGATGAAAGAAGCATGGATAGATACTGTTCCTGTATTTAATGTCGCATTACCGTTAAACAAAGAAATCGTAATCATAGATACTGAAAAAGATTTGAAACCAGGATTAGAGAAGTTTCTTGGAGAGGTTTGAAATTTATAGTTTAAAGTTCGATAATTTTATTTTATTGAAGGGGGAAAAATGGAACTTAAACCAAAAATAAAGGAAAAGAGATGGAACCCTGAACTAGAGAAGAAAATAGGAAAATTATGGATTGATGAGAGACTTTATGTTTTTAACAAAAACACTAAGAAGAAGGTATTTTCGATAGATACCCCCCCACCTTACCCCTCAGGAAGGCCGTGGCATGTTGGTGCAGCAGCTCATTATTCTCAAATAGACATGATAGCGAGAACAGCGAGAATGATGGGATTCGAGGTTTTTTTCCCCATAGGAATAGATAGAAATGGACTACCAGTAGAAATCTATACTGAAAAGAAATACGGAATAAGCTTACATGAAACTCCTAGGGAAAAATTCATCGAGTTCTGTTCTCATGCTTTGGATGATCTAGAGGCTGAAATGATCCAGATTATGAAATCCATGGGTTTAAGTGGTGATTTTGAGAACTATTACAGAACTGATTCAGAAGAGTACAGAGCTTTAACTCAAGCTACTTTCATAGAACTCTGGAACAAAGGTTTGATATACGAAGCCACAAGACCAAACAATTATTGCCCCGTTTGTAAAACGACTATAGCGGATGCTGAAGTCGAGTATAAAGAATTACCAACTGAACTCATTTACATAAAATTCAAACTAAAAGAAGAGGATAAAGAAATAATCATTGCTACGACTAGACCGGAATTAATCTGTTCTTGTCAGGCTATTATTTTTAATCCTAAAGATGAAAGATACAAGAATCTAGAAGGAAAGCATGCTATCATCCCAATCTATGAGAGAGAAGTCTCGATAATTCCTCATCCTTATGCTAAACAAGAATTCGGCTCAGGTTTAGTGATGATTTGTTCTTATGGTGATTACTCAGACGTTAGGTTATTTCGTGAACTAAAGCTGAAAGAGATTATTGCCATAACTCCAGAAGGGAAGATGGGAAGGAATGCTGGAAAGTATGCTGGTTTAGCCATAAAAGAAGCAAGAAAGAAAATCATTCAAGATTTAGAGAAAATGGGTTTAGTAGAAAAGAAAGAAAAGATAATGCACAGAACCCCCATCTGTTCAAGGAGTAAAACTCCGATAGAGATTATCCCGATGAAGGAATATTACTTGAAACAACTTGATTTCATTCCAGAACTCAAGAAAATAGCAAAAAAGATGAAATTTTTTCCAGAGAGACATAGACAAATCCTACTCGATTGGATCAACTCTTTAACCATAGATTGGCCTATCTCTAGAAGGAGATATTATGGAACAGAAATTCCGATCTGGTATTGTAAGGGTTGTGGAAAAGCTTGCTTACCAAAACCTGGAAAGTATTATAGACCTTGGAAAGAAGACCCACCCTTCAAAGAATGTCCTCATTGCGGTTCAAAGAAAGGGTTTGAAGGAGAGAAAAGAACTTTCGATACTTGGATGGATTCAAGTATTTCTCCTCTCTTCATAGCTAGGTACAAGAAAGATGAAGAATTCTTCAAGAAAACATTCCCTGCTGGAATAAGACCCCAAGCAAAAGATATCGTGAGAACTTGGTTACACTACACTCTACTCAGATGTTATCAGTTAACTAAAAAACCTGCCTTTGAGAGAGCATGGATAATGGGTTACGGTGTTGATGAAAAAGGAGAAAGAATGAGCAAATCTAAGGGGAATGTAGTTGATCCCATACCGATACTAGAGAAATACGGAGGTGATATATTCAGGTTCTGGAATGCGAGCGAAGCAAGCTTAGGCTCAGATTTCAGGTATTCTGACGAAAAGATAGAAGCATCAGCAAAATTCTTGACAAAACTCTGGAATGTTTGTAGGTTTATCTCGATGTTCCCCGAACCAAAAGAAGTAAAGTTAACGAAAACCGACAAATGGATTCTCTCTGAGTTGAATAAATTAGTGAAGAAATGTATGAACGGATATAAGAATTTTAATTTCTTCATACCAGCGAATGCTATAAGAGAGTTTACTTGGAATCTTTTCGCTCCTCATTACGTTGAAATGGTTAAAAAAAGAGCTTATGGTGATGAGTTTAAGAAAGAAGAAAGTGAATCGGCATGGTACACTCTTCATCTCGTTCTCAAGACTTTACTGAAGTTATCCGCCCCGATAATTCCTTTCATAACAGATTATGTTTGGAGAAAATTATACGGAAAGAAGAGTATACATCTTGAGCCCTTTCCTAAACCTGAGTGGGATTATGGTTTGAGTAGGATGACTGAGAAGATAGTGAATTTCAACACAGAAGTTTGGAAGAGGAAAAAAGAAAAGGGGTTGAGTTTAAAAGCAGAAGTTAAAGTAAGAATACCGAAAGAACTCCGACCTTTCGAGGATGATCTGAAGAAAATGCATAACATCAAAAGTTGAGCTAAAAAAGACTAAACTATTTAAATTTTCTTCTCTTAAATGTGTGGAAAGGTGAAAAAGATGAACGAAAGGCGCAGCAGATTCGAGATAATGGCGAACATCCTAGGTGTAGCCGTATATGGAGCTAAGAAAAC
>CAZQBB010000080.1:0-2845 GCA_964591915.1 uncultured archaeon | reverse complement strand
ATAAAAATTTTCTTGTTTCTATTTTTCATATGGTCTTTGTTTACGTATTTTTACTAGGATCAACGGTCTTGTTTTTTCTTTTACTCATTCTCTGTTTATTACGTAAGGACTTAAAAAAAGTTATAGTTTTCTCTTCAACCCTTTGTATGCCGTTAGGAATCTCAGAAGTTCTTTTTGTAAAAGATTATTGGAATCCAGTAGAGTTATTTCATTTTTTTGGTTTAATGATATCGATTGAAGATTTTTTGTTTTGTTTCTCTGTTGGAGGAATTTCTTCTGTTCTTTACAAGATAGCTTTTAAAAAGGAAATAGATTACAAGAAAAGATATCATTACCATCGCTGGTATATTTCTCTCGGTCCTCTAGTTCTCATTTTCTTCTATTTCTTGAACTTCAATTTCATGCATGCTAGCATAATAGGCCTTTTTGTTTCAGCACTTGTAATTCTCCTTTCAAGAAAAGATTTGTGGAAAGAAATTTTCTTTGGCGGAATACTTTTCTCCATTTTCTACTTTTTCTTCTTGCTTTCTCTTTCACTAATATTTCCCTTTTTCATCCCCTCGCAATGGAGGTTAAATAACCTCATGGGTATTTTCCTCTTTGGAATCCCTTTGGAAGAAATTTTCTGGGCTTTGAGTTTTTCAATGGTCTGGTCAGGAGTTTTTGAATATTTTTTCAGGTTTGGAATAAAAGATAAAGAAAAGAATGTTTAAAACCATAATGAGAAATTCAAGGGGAAGTCGTCTAGCTTGGTCTAGGATCTAGGCTTCGGGAGCCTATGACCCGGGTTCAAATCCCGGCTTCCCCATTTCTGGAATACTTTCTCGACAGATAAAGCACTTATCATTCCAATAAATGAACCTATTATAACATCTTCTATTCTATGTACATTCAACATTAGCCTAGAAAGATCGACTAAACTCGCAAAGATCAATAAGAATGCAGCAAGTCTTTTATCTTTTTTCTTCAAGATTATTGTAGTCACAGCCGCAAAGATAACACTTGCATGTCCACTAGGAAACGAATAAGTTGATGGGCAAAAATTCAATCCAAGGCATGGTCTTTCTATCCTGAAAACTTGTTTCAAGATTTCAGTAAAGAAACGAGCGAGAAAAACTGATGGTAAAATTCTTTTGAGAAAGAAGACTATATACTCTCTTTTTTCCCCTGTGAGTAAAAAGAAAAATACTATAGAAGCTAGTGTTAAGATGATCCAAACCCATATGTTACCAAAGAGAGAAAGTACCTCCCAAACTATCATACTAATCATTTTTAACCTTAATATTATTATTTATGAGAAAACAGGATTTTAACCTCTTCTCATCATGCTTAGGTGTTCTCGGAATCTTGATGATAATTTTTGCTGAAATGACTAATTTCTTGAAAATCGAACCATTCATTTATTGGTTCATTGCTTTAATCTGGTATGGGTACATACTTGTTGCAGATAGTATTGTTTATAACCTGAGGAATAAGTCTTACATAATAAACAGACCAAAGAAATTTATCACACTCGCTCTTCTTTCCGTGATTTTTTGGTTGATCTTTGAATTCTATAACAGATTTCTTAAAGGGTGGTACTATGTAGGGACACCAACTCAACCATCGAGATGCATCCCATGTTACTTTGCTATTTCAACTATATTACCGGCAGTTTTTGAGACAGCGGAGATAATAAAGGGACTAAAGTTTTTCAGAAAGACAAAGATTAAGAAAATAAAAATAAGCAATTCATTACTCTATTCTTTGGTTTTACTTGGTTTGATGTTTATCATACTTCCTTTCTTTTATCATTCTCCCTATATGTGGGCTCTAGTTTGGATTGGTTTCATATTTCTCCTTGATCCTATCAACTACATGTTAGGTGAAAAATCTTTAATTAAACAGATAAAAGAGGGAAAAATACATATACTCTTTTCGCTTTTCACCGCTGGTTATATCTGCGGTTTCTTCTGGGAATTTTGGAATTATTGGGCATATACAAAATGGTACTATACAGTTCCAATTCTTGATGAACTCAAAGTATTTGAAATTCCTGTTTTGGGATTTCTTGCTTATGGCTTTTTTGCCTGGGAACTTTATGTTTTGTATTATTTTGCGAAGTTACTCTTTCCTAGGAATCTGGAGAAAAAACTAGAATTGAGATGAGTAGAATATCTTCTATACTTCTATGGTTATTCTTATCTTTACCCTTCTTTTCTTGATAATTTCTTTTAATTCTTCGCTTAATTCGTACGCAGATTTATCGGAAAGGATGACCAAAGTTTTGTCATCGGCTAAATCATTTTTTCTGATGATAATTTCTTTTTTATCACTTAATTCTAAAGCTGGAGAACCGAATGCTGTTATCTTCTCTTCAATTCCTTTGACACTTATGGTTATTTTTACAATTTCACTCATTTTCAACTTCTCTTTTATTTTTCTAGATAAATCATTACATGCTTTATCTGCTCTAACTCCGATAACACTATCATCTTTCGGCTCATCTTCTTTTGTGATGGTGATCATTTTTTTGTTCATCGCAGTTATATCTGGATGACCCCATGCTATTATCTCTTCTTTTATCCTCTCTACTTTTTTGAAAATTTCTTGTGCTTTTTTCGTTAAGGTATAACTCCCTTCAAAATATTCTACTAAACCTTTCGCCTGAAGTTCTGCGAGAGTAAACCTGATAGTTTCGGGGGTGAACTTACTCTTTATATCTTCTGGTATTATTCTTGTACCTTCTTTTCCCGCCATGTATTGAAGAATAAGTAATTCTAAAATCCTCTTTTCTTCATCTGTAAGTTCCATCAATCTCATTCTATAATACCTAATTCTGTATTAAATAATCTTTCTTGCGAAA
>CAZQBB010000079.1:0-2901 GCA_964591915.1 uncultured archaeon | reverse complement strand
ATATTTCAGATTTTAAAGAATAGTGATCCAAAAGTTGCGGAAGCGATGTTTGGAGAGTTGGACAGGCAAAGGTTTACTCTTGAGATGATTCCATCTGAAAATTTCACTTCTGAAGCAGTTTTAGAAGCTTTGGGCTCTGTGTTGACCAACAAGTATTCAGAAGGTTACCCACATAGAAGATACTACGGAGGAAACGAATTCATCGATATGGTCGAAGAGATAGCTATAGAAAGGGCAAAGAAATTGTTCGGAGTGCCTTACGCTAACGTTCAACCTTATTCTGGAACTCCAGCAAACCTTGCGGTTTACTTAGCGACTTGTAAGCCTGGGGATGTTATAATGGGCCAAAACTTACCAGATGGTGGTCATTTATCTCATGGATGGAAAGTTAGTGCAAGCGGGATAATCTGGAAGAGTATACCTTATCATGTTAAGCCTGATGGATACATAGATTTGGATGAAGTCGAAAGATTAGCGAAAGAATTCAAACCAAGGTTGATATGGTGTGGAGCTAGTGCTTATCCGCGTGAATTTCCCTTTGAAGAGATTGGAAGAATTGCGGATGAGGTCGGAGCTTATCATGTCGCAGACATAGCTCACATAGCTGGGTTAGTTGCTGCAGGTGTACACAAAAGTCCAGTTCCTTACTGCCATATAATCACCACAACAACTCATAAAACTTTAAGGGGACCAAGAGGAGCTATAATCATGGTCACTGAGAAAGGGTTGAAGAAAGATCCTGAACTTGCTAAGAAGATAGATAAAGCTGTTTTTCCAGGAGTTCAAGGTGGTCCTCATGACCATCAAACTGCTGCTATAGCTGTTGCTTTAGGGGAAGCTCTGAAACCAGAGTTTAAAGAATATGCTAGACAAATAGTCAAGAACTGTAAGGCTTTAGCTGATGCTTTAATGAAGAATGGGTTGAAACTTGTAACGAACGGAACAGATAACCATATGCTGTTGATCGATTTAACTCCTTTCGGGAAAGGAAAAGGAATGTTCGCTGAGTATGCTTTGGATTTAGCGGGAATAACTGTGAATAAGAACACGATCCCAGCCGAACCATCTTCACCTTTCTATCCGAGTGGAATCAGGCTTGGAACACCTGCTTTAACCACAAGAGGGATGAAGGAGAAAGAGATGGAATTAATTGCTGATTGGATCACGGAAGTAATAATGGAAGTAAAGGATTATGATATGCCCGATGAAAAGGAAAAAAGAAACAAAGCCATACAGAAGTTCAAAGAAGAGATAAAGAAGAATGAGAAGATAAAAGAAATAAGAGAAAAAGTAGTTGAGTTGTGCAAAAAGTTTCCTCTCTACCCCAACTTTTAAATGAAGAAAAATGAAACACATAGAGAAAAATTTAGAGAAAGTAAGACGAAGGATTAAAATAGCTGCAGAGATTGTGAACAGGAATCCTGATAGCATCAAATTGGTTGCTGTAACTAAAGGCTTTGATTCTTCAGTTGTTAGAGAGGCGATGAGGTTAGAGATAAAAAGAATCGGAGAATCAAGAGTTCAAGAAGCGAAGAAAAAGATTGAAGAGTTGGGTCAACTTTCTCGAAGAGTTGAATGGCATATGATAGGTCATTTGCAGAGCAATAAAGCTAAAGATGCAGTTAAAATTTTTGATTTCATTCATTCTGTTGATAGGTTAAAGATAGCAAAGAAGTTGAGTAAGAAATGCTTAGAGTTAAACAAAATCATGCCAGTTTTAATTCAAGTCAATCTTTCAGGAAAAACTTATGGGGTGAAACCAGAAGAACTCAAGAATTTCTACGAAGAAGTCAAAGAATTCAAAGGAATTAGGGTGGAAGGATTGATGACTATCGCTCCTTTGATAGAGCCAGAGAAAACTAGACCTTACTTCAAGAAATTAAAAGAATTGGCTGAGGAGTTAAAGTTAAAACATTTATCTATGGGAATGAGTAATGATTTTGAGGTTGCGATTCAAGAAGGAGCTACTATGGTAAGAATCGGAACTGCAATCTTTGGGAAAAGATGAGTGAATGGTTGTTGTGATAGATGGTAAAAGAATAGCGAAAGAAATAAGAGAAGAATTGAAAAAGAGAGTTGAAAAATTGAAAGAAAAGAATATAAAACCTACTCTAGCGATAATCTTGGTCGGTGACAATCCTGCTTCTATCCTTTACATAACCAATAAACAGAAAGCCGCTAGAGAAGTTGGTATAGAATGTATAATTCATAAGTTTTCTGAGGAGGCCGAGGAAGAAGAAGTTTTAGGTTTAATTCAAAGGTTAAACGAAGATGAGAAAATTCATGGGATAATAGTTCAACTACCTTTGCCCAAGCATCTGAACGAGCAAATCATACTTGATTCAATCTCTCCAGAGAAAGATGTTGATGGATTGACTCCTTTTAATGCTGGGAATTTGTCTCTAGGAAACGAAAGAATTGCTCCATGCACTCCGAAAGGGATAATAAAACTTCTTGAGAAGATGAAAATAGAAGTTGAGGGAAAGAATGTTGTGATAGTCAATAATAGCAATGTAGTAGGAAAACCTCTAGCTTTAATGTTAACTAATCGATTTGCTACAGTAACTCTATGTCATGTCAAGACTAAAGATTTAAAAGAACACACGAAAAAAGCTGATATCCTGATAACCGCAACTGGAGTTCCTTGTTTGATAAAAGCTGATATGGTGAAAGAAGGAGCTGTGGTAATAGATGCTGGGATTAAGTATTCAGAGAAAAGAATTGAAGGGGATGTTGATTTTGAGAACGTGAAGAAAAAAGCATCTTACATAACTCCTGTTCCAGGAGGAGTTGGGCCGATGACTGTTGCAATGGTTTTGGAGAATACTTTAATACTTGCTGAGAGTTTGTTATAAATTTTCAAATTTCTATTTTTTAATCGATGAGGCGATTGATCTTTAC
>CAZQBB010000078.1:0-2968 GCA_964591915.1 uncultured archaeon | reverse complement strand
CGATATGGAATAACGATCATGATACAGTATTCTTAAGAGACGCTGATGGAAAATTGATAGATTCCTACACATGGTAGGACCGTTAAGAACTTAAATGTTAATTCATTAATTTCTCTATTATTTCAGTGATTCTCATGGACAAATACGTAAAAATGGTCTTGGAAGCAATAGAAAGAAGATGCAAAGCATTTCCCCATCTTAATCCAGAGAAGGATCAAAAGACTCTTTTAAACGATGTTTATAAACTGATTTGGAATGTTAGATCAATTTTAAGTATAGGCTATTCGTCGTCTTATCGTTCTTACCTTGAAGATCCTTCCATGCCAAAAGAGATACATAAAGTGATGAAATTACTCTTGGAAGGAAAGATAACAAGAAAAGAAGCATTTCAAAACCTCACCAAATCTATAAGTGACTATAGAAAGGGAATCGAGAATTTAGGTTATGTTTTTGACGAAGAAACAGATATGTTCGTCAAACTCAATCCTGATCGCAAGAGGAAAAGAAGGAAACTAAGATTTATGTTCTTCTAGGTAAATTTAAAAAGCATGAGGATAATTTCGAAAAGAAAAATAGAAGAGTTCAGGAGAAAACTTCGAGAGAGAAACATCGATGCAGCTTTATTCTTGACCTCAGAACCGATTCACGATATTAACATCGAGTATTTCTCGGGTTTTCGACAAACTAGATTCTTCTCCTTCAGTTGCTTATTGATAACAGAAGAAAAAATTTCCCTTGTAGTTTCTCCTTTAAGCTACGACAGAGCAAAAAATATCGAGGTCGATGAAGTAATAAACCTTAGAGATTATGATAATAGTTTGACTAAAATTCTTAGTGAAAAACTTCATCCTTTCAAAACTATTGGGATAATAGAAAGAATTTTCCCTTTCAAACTTTACAGAAAGTTTTCAAACCTTGAATTCAAAGACATCAGTGATATAATCCAAGAAGTAAGGAGCATCAAAGAAGAAAAAGAAATAGAACTGATAAAGAAATCATGCAAGATAGCTGATCAAGGAATAAAAATCATAGAAGAAAATCTCTCTAGGAATATTACAGAAAAAGAACTAGCTTTGATCTTAGAGCAGGAGCTCATAAGAAAGGGTGCCGATGAAATAGCATTCCCAACTATAGTAACCTCTGGAAAGAAATCAGCATTCATTCATCCCTTCCCCTCTTTCTCTGACGAAAAAATAAAATCTGGCTTAGGTTTGATAGATTTTGGGGTGAGATATAAAGGTTATTGCTCGGACATAACAGTTCCTTTCTCGATAGGAAGAATTTCTGAGAAACAGGAGAAGATGGTTTACACAGTAGAAGAAGCATACGAGAAGGCTTTGAGAAGCTTAGAGATCGATGTACCCACGTGGAAAGTTTACAAATCAGCAAATAGAGTAATTGAGAAAAATGGGTTCGAGTTTAAACACTCATTGGGCCATGGTTTAGGATTAGAATTGCATGATTTACCTTCTTTCTCTCCCAAACCTCGATACAAAGAAGATTTAAAGGATTGGAAAGAAGTTAGACTTAAAAAGAATATGGTTTTCACGATAGAGCCGGGAGTCTATGTCCCTGGAATAGGGGGATGTAGACTCGAAAACGATGTTTTGATGAAGAAAAAACCTAAAGTGTTAACTCACTCTCTTTTTCTTCGATTATAAAAAAGTTAAATTTAAACCATCAGAAATCTAAGAATAATCATGGATTCACCATTCGGTCTTTTCAAGAAGAAGGAAGAATCTAAGGAGCTAGAAAGAAAGGAAATGGAAGATCTTAATCAGCTAAAGACCATGGAAGCACCAGAAGAACTTCCTCCTCTTCCAGAGTCAGAAATAGCACCTCCAGAGGTTCCTAAAGAGGAAGAAAAGGCTCCAGAAGTGAAAGAGGAAAAGGTTGAACTTCCAGAAGTGAGTGAAGAGATCCAACCTGCACCAGTTGAGATAGAGAAGGAAGTCACTTTCGACGAACTACCATGGAAAGAATTGTGCAATAGAATTGAAGAGGAATTAAAAAGTATCAGGAGCAGTTTGAGAGGAATAGATAAGATAACACAGTTAACACTGGATAGTCCAGAGCTTGTTGATTTACTCGATTTATACGTTGCTTCAAAGAACAAGTTCCAGAGTTTTATCGATGAAATAAACAGAATGGACTTGTCCAGACTTTCTTCAAAGAAGAGTATGGCGGCGATCTACAAATTCAGAGCCTGCAAAACCTTAGCCGACATGAAGAAACAGATAAGGAAGATCGATAGTATATGTAAGAAAGCAGGTTTCATACCAACGAAGATTCATGAGATAATACAGGCTAAGGCAGAAGATCTAGTGAATAGTTTCCTGAGAGAAAGCAAGAAGACTGTAGAGAAAAAGGTCTCAAGAGGAAAGAAAAAGAAATAATCTTCCATTTAAGCAGCGATTCGAATTTTTCTAATGTATAGATTAATTCCTCTTTAAACAAATTTATTTAGAAATTCCTAAATTGAAGAAAGTGATGGTATGAGGAAAAAAGTTCTAATAATGGGAGCAGCTGGAAGAGATTTCCACAACTTCAACGTTTTTTTCAGGGATAACGAAGCTTATGAGGTTATTGCATTTACTGCAGCCCAAATTCCAAATATAACTGAAAGGAAATATCCTCCTGAATTAGCTGGAAAACTATATCCAGATGGTATCCCCATTTATCCAGAAGGAGAATTACCTGAGCTCATCAAAAGATTCGACATAGATGAGGTAGTTTTCTCTTACTCAGACGTTTCTCATGAATACGTGATGCACAGAGCATCTTTGGTTTTAGCTTGTGGGGCAGATTTCAAGTTTCTCGGACCTAAAAGTACGATGTTAGAATCAAAAAAACCAGTCATTTCTGTATGTGCAGTAAGGACTGGAGCAGGAAAAAGCCCCACTTCAAGAAAAGTCTGTAGAATATTGAAGAAACTTGGTTACAAAGTTGTCGTGGTCAGGCATCCGAT
>CAZQBB010000077.1:0-3039 GCA_964591915.1 uncultured archaeon | reverse complement strand
ACTTCAATCTGTTCTTCTTCGTAACCCATCTCCTTCAACAATTCTTTGACTCTAGCTACATGGTCTCCAAGCAATTCAATCCTTCCATTCTTGAATGTTCCTCCACACGCTAACTTTCTTTTGAGTTTTTTAGAAACAGATTTTCCAGATTCATCCAGCCCTTCAATTATCGTCACTGTCTTTCCAAACCTTCTCGTAGTCCTGTATACTTTTATTACTTTAGCCTCTCTCTCTATAACTTTACAGATACAGAGAGATTTCGGTAATCCACATCTTGGGCAGATTTCTTCACTCATTTCTTCCTTTCTCTCTCCTTCTTTAGGGTTAATATCCTTGCAATATCTCTCTTAATAACTTTTATCTTTCCAGGGTTTTTAATGTTTCCCCCCATCTCAACGTTTCCTCTTTCTTTGAGTAATTCAAGCCTTAAATCCTTAAGCTTCTTCTCTAGATCTTCATCACTCAGTTTTCTCAGATCTTTCTTCTTCAGTCTTCTCACCTTTCTTAATCTTCATCGAAACGTCTTCTGGAACGAACTTTAAAATCTTCACTTGGATCCCAACGATTCCAGGTTTTAAATTTGCAACAGCATATCCCTTATCCAGAACATTATCAGCATAATAGCCAGCATGCTTTATGTAGCCATCTTTAAACTTCTGGAATCTTCCCCTTTCTCCTCCTAGCTTTCCTGCTATCCTTATCTGAGCTCCTATTGCCCCAGCATTCATTATCTCCTCAAGATAGTAACTGGCAACTTTCTTATAGAAAGCTCCTCTCTCAAGGCTCTTCGCTATCCTGTTTGCAACGACTTGAGCATCTAAAAAGGGATTCTCTATTTCTCTAACGTCAAGCATAGGGTTTTCAAGACCAAACCTTTTCTGTATCTCTTCTGTTATTTCTTTTATTCTCGCTCCAGATTTACCTATTACTAATCCAGGCCTGTTAACGTATACTATTATCCTTGTTCCGAGTGGTGTTCTTTGAATCTCTATATGACTATAACCAGCCCTGTCGAATTCTTTCCTGAGAAATTCCTCTATCTCTGCCTCTTTGATTCCTTCTTCCACGAAATGCTTTTCTATACCCATCACCCTTCCCCGAGTGTTATCTTTAATCGACAGAGTTTGGCTCTTTTTCCCCTATGACTCCACCTACTTTTAGGTAGGATGAAAGTGAAAGATTTATCAGCAACAGCCTCTTTTATGTATAGCTTTTCTGTGTCCAACCCCAGCGATTCAGCGTTGCTTTCCGCTTCTTTGATCAAACTCAGTATCTCCTTAGAAGCTTTTGTGTAATATTTTCCATTTATACTTCTCTTTTGATTTATTAAATCCTCAAGAAAAGCTCTTACTTTTTTTGTCGGTTTATTCCTTATGTGTTTGAAGATTAACACAGAATCTTTCAAGGAGATCCTTGCAATCGGCCTTGTTGCTGTTACTGTCTTCTTCATGCTTATCATTTACTCCTCTTTAAAAAATCTGAAAAAATTTCTACTTTTCTCTTAGCCTTTTTCATGTGTTTCACTAAATTTATTGACTTAGCAGTATTTTTATACTTATCTTTTTTCTGAATTTTATCTGAGAAAACATTTAAATTTGTGCTCGAATAACCAATAGTAAATCTGATAAACATGAAGGCAGTTAAAGCAAGAATAACCAAAGGAATCCCAGTAGGAAGTTACATAGATTGTGTAGATAACACAGGAGCCAAAGTTCTCAAGGTAATTTCAGTCTTTGGATACAAAGGAAGGAGGAGAAGGAGACCTGCAGCAGGATTAGGAGACATAGTTAATTGCTCAGTAAAAGAAGGGACTGTGAAATGGAGAAAACAAGTCGTTAGAGCTGTAATAGTACGACAAAAAAAAGAGTTTAGAAGACCCAATGGCTTAAGAGTTAGCTTTGAGGACAATGCTGCCATTCTGGTTAACGAAAAAGGAGAGCCTCTAGGAACTCAAATTAAAGGACCTATAGCGAAAGAAGTCGTAGAGAGGTTTTCACCGATAGGTAAGATTGCTAGTATGGTTGTTTAACATGAAGGTTGTTTTGTGTGGAAGTAGGAGTTTCATCAAGGAGATAAGAAAGATTGGAGATGAAGTTAGTAAACTTGGACACCAAGTAATACTCCCTCCTTCGAGCGAAGGTGTGGCTCCAAGGATTAAAGAGAATAGAGAGTTGTTCTTAAGGCTGAAACCAAAATACATGCGTGAACATCTTGAAAACATACAAAAAGGTGATGCAATCCTTGTCTGTAATTTCGAAAAAGAAGGAAAGAATTACATAGGAGGAAATACTTTCGCTGAGATATTGTTTGCATGGTTTCTTAACAAGAAGATTTACTTCCTCAATCCCATCCCAGAAGATGAACACTTCTATGAAGAACTCATAGCCATCAGACCAATTATTATAGGGAAGAGAAAACTTGAGAAAGTATTGAGTGAGCTACATGATAAAGATGTATGAAGAAAAAAATCCGTTAGTTGTGTGTCTCATAGGTTTGATGAATGGTAATAAAATTCTACTGGCGAAGAGAAAAAGACCCCCATACACAGGATTTTGGGGTTTGCTCGGAGGAAGACAGACTTTTGGAAGAAAGATCGAAGAAGTTGCTAAAGCTGAGGTATTGGAAGAAACAGGGTTCAGAGCCAAAGGAATCGAGGTAAAAGGCATATATTCTGAAGTGTTGTTAGATGAAAATGAAAAACCAAAAGCTCATTTTCTCTTCGTGGTTACTAAATCAAAGCTGGATAAGAGTTCAGAAAGAAAAGAAAATATAGAGAACACAGATATAGAAAAGTTTAGATGGTTTAACTTCCCCCTGAGTGAAGAAGATGCAAAAAGAGTAATTCCCACTGATTTGATAATGCTTAAGAATTTTAATTCGAATAATCTTGCGTTCAAAGAGTTCGTGATGAAGGAAGAGGGAAATAAACTAAGATTAATTAAAGTGATAGAATGAAGTTCTGGTCAAAACATTGGAAATCTTCCAAACAACCGAGAAAGCAAAGAAAATATATTTATCATGCTCCTCTTCATGTTAGGA
>CAZQBB010000076.1:0-3071 GCA_964591915.1 uncultured archaeon | reverse complement strand
AGTGAACAATCCAGAAGCATGGAAAACAACTTTTGAAGATGCTGATTTAATATTCGTTATTTCACTGGATGTCGACATGTTTAATATCACAAGGGATGTTTTTTGTGATAATTTAGCTATGGTCCTCATTGAGAAAAAAGGTATAATTTTTGCAGGAAACTCTCTCTTGGCTGAGGAAACAATCTATGGGTGTCCTTATACTTCATACTTTAATCTAGCTATCCCTTCAAACAATACTAAATTAAGAAGCAGTTCTGTTAGGGTAATCAAAAACCATGAAATCACTGATGGATATGAAATCAATGAAAGTTATAATTTAGGAATGGAGGATAGAGTTTTAACGATAGTAAATCCAGTAGATGGAGTGAGTTTAGGAACTGTTTATGGTGATCCAGATGGTCCTGGTTTTATTCAAGAGGGAAGTTATTCTTTCCTGACTGTTTGGGAAGGAATAGGGTACCGTGCTGCTATCTGGGGAATAAACACATCCAGTTTAACCGGATGTGAAAAATGTTTAAATTGGAAATTGTTCGATCAACTATTGAAATGGACCTCGAACACAGAAGAAATAGGGTTTAAAGTCACAACCAATAAGGAAATTTATTATCCTGAAGAAAGAATATATATAGATCTTGAATTTCCTTCTAATGCGACTGATGTTACTGGTTTTATAACCTATCCCGATGGCATGAATTACAGCTTGTATTTTAGTGGTTCTGGAAAGGAATGGAATGGAATGTACTTACTAGAAAAAGAAGATCCTTCGGGTAATTATACGTTAAACATTATCGCAGATGGTGTAAAAGAATCTAAAATCATCCTTGTGAAGCCATTCGATATCAACTTAGAAATAAACAACCAAACAAGAGAAATTGAAATCGAGATTAACATTATCGATAAAGATGGGAATTTAATAAATGATGTAAACTCGAGTTTAGAGATTAAAAGACCCAGTGGTTTAGAAGACAAATATTTTTTTGAAAACAATGGCTCTATCCATTTTATTTACAATGCTACAGAGAGTGGCTACTATATGATTTATGTAACAACCATGGACAAATATGGAAGAAATAGTTCTATTACTGAATACTTTAACTATTTCTTTGAGATTAACATAACTTTCGAACCAGAAAATGTCTCAGAAATAGTTCATGAGAGTAAAAACCTCACTAAGGTTGTGTTAGTTAGAAATAACGAGAATAGAAGTGTGATAAACACTAACATCACAAAATATGGAGATATAGCAGATTGGATTGTACTATTCAATGAAACTCTAGGAGAAATAGAAGGAAGTAGTTATAAGATGCTGAGTTTTGAACTCAACATCCCTACTGTTGATGTAGGGAATTATACAGGAGGTATAAAACTATCATTCGATGGTGTTGAGTTTGTAATACCCGTTTCAGTAAGGATGAAATACTTAGGTAATCTATCAGTAACTCCTATGAGTTGGAGTGGTTGGATACCGGTTGGCCAAAGTGAGATTATAGAATTCTCGTTAGGAAACAGTGGAAGAGGTGAGGTTATAATAGAATCGGTTGAGATTACTGGTGAGATTAGTGAAATCACGAGTATTGAAGGAAAACCTGACATAGTTGAACCAGGAGAGAATAAAACTCTGAAGATCGAGATTTTTGGAGATGTAAACATCAGCGATCTCGTTAAAGAAATGAGTGGAAATATAAGAATTATTACTGACGAAGGTCTTTACCAACCCCTGATTTCATTGAATGTTACTTTTATTGAAAACCTAATTCAGAAAGTCGATTCTCTGATGAGAGAGTTATCTGAACTAGATAAAAACATAACAGTTCTCGAAAAATTTACGGATGTCTCTTATTTAAAGAATGAATCAAAACTCATAAAAGATAATTTAAATGAAGTGAAGAACCTATACAATCAAGGAGATTATGAAAGATCCGTACCGATCTTTAGGTCTGTTAAGTCTGATGTGGAAAATCTAAAGGAAGATGTATTTCTAACACAAAAAAAGATAGAAGAAAGAAAACACAGGGCCAATATGATGATAATTATTATCTTCATTGGTGTTGGTCTTGGAATGATAATTTGGTTTTTGTTCAAAAAAATTCAAAGAATAAAAGAGTATAGTTGGTTGTACAAAAAATGGAGAACTAAACATTAAACCATTTTCCTAATTTTGTCTGAACTTTTCCTGCTAGAACTTGTTGTTCAGTTATACCTAAAGCACTCAGAACTCTCATTGCTGCTGGTAATACTTGATGGTTTATGTAGTAATCTGGATCATATTCTCTCTCTTTGATATACTCCGCTGGTATGGCACGGTCTGAGATACTTCCACTCCCTTTTGTTATCACATACTCGATTATCATTCCTTCTCCTACTGGCCTACCTTTCTCTCTTAATTTCATCGCTGCTTTTACATGGGGTCCAATCTGTTCGTATGCAGTCAAAGGTCTGACCAATTGTGTATAGATGATTAAATCATCTTTTTTTACTTTTCTTTCTCTTATGTTCTTTATCGTGTCTTTTACAACCTTAACAGCCTTATCAGGATCCTTCTCTTGAAGAATTATTCTTAAGACTTCGTGTTGAATTCTTTTTGCTAACTCACACCAATCTCTTCTAACGGTCTCAAAGCCACGAATCTCTAAATTTCCCTCTGGGTCTATCAAAGCGTATCTTTTTTTGGCTCCTTTTTTAGCTCCTTTAATCGTAACGAAGATTCCTCCATTATAGAATCCTCTAAATTCTAGTTCAATCATTCCTGGTAATGTACTGTTTATTCTTTTTAATGTTTTTTCAGCTGTTTCTATCAGTTTTTCCCTCTTGATGCCGGGTCTCCTTATGAAAACGCTATCAGTATCTCCATAAATAACTTCAAAACCTTCTTTTTTGATCATGTCAATGCTTTTATGAATGTAAAAACGGCCAAAAGATGCAGTGGATGCAGCACAAGTATAACAATACCATCTTGCACCAACGTATCCTAAATAACCATAGGTTGAATTGGCGATTATCTTCAACGCATACTGCATATTGTCCAACTTCTTGAATTCAGGAGAATCTTTTGGAAGTGCTTTCATCTTCTT
>CAZQBB010000075.1:0-3083 GCA_964591915.1 uncultured archaeon | reverse complement strand
ATTTATAACTTTACCGAGCTTGTACTCTCTTTACGATCCTCGGTCTGACTTTCACGAAAATCCTAAAACCACAATAAGGACATCTTACTCTCTCATCGAGTTTTTCCACGATTTTTCCACACTTTATACATTTATAGCTCATCTACCCCCCTCTAACAGCTCTGTCTTAGGAGTATATGCACCGCCAGCAAACTTTGCTCCACATCTTTTACATTCCCATATTCCTGCCGCGATTCTTCTTAAACTCTTTCTTTTACATGAAGGACAAACATAGAGTTGTTTTTGTTTCTCCTCTATCTTCTTGAGAGCTATCTTTACTCTTCTTCCATACCTGGCTCCAAACCTTCCAGTCAACCCAACTTTTTTCTTCTTGACCATTAGATCATCTTATGAGTTTGAATTTCTGTCCTTTAGCTAAAGAGGTTAATATTTGTTTAAGTTTCGAATCATCTATGACAGTCTTCAATTGACCTTGTTGATAGAGTTGGACTAAGTATAATTCCAATTGTTCCGCTAGGCTCGGCTTCACTAACTTAACTCTGCCGAGTCTTTCCAGTGCTTCTTTGGTGAGTAGTTTTCTCATTATCATCTTCTTTATCCTCTCTATTTCTTTGAGTTGTTGAAGTTGTTCTGGTGTTATGTAAGTCATTTTCTTGCCTCAGATATCAACCTTGACAAGAATTTTCTTCCTTTTTCTGTCAATATCCTTCCCTTCCTTCCTGGTCCTTTACTCTTCTCCACTAAACCAGCCTTTTCTAGCTGTTGTAAACACTTTCTTATTATACTTCCTCCAGCTTTTTTAAACTTTTCCGGTTTATGTCCTCTCTCCTTTTTTCCACCATAATAAGTCCTCAACCTTTGAACCCCCACAGGTCCGTTTAAGTAGATTTTCATGAGTATGGAAGATGCCCTGGTATACCACCAATCCTCCTGCTGGGGGGGATATTTCCTATGAACTCCTGTCTTCACGAATTTTGCCCAATCAGGAGGCTTTATCTCTTCAATTTTCTTCAATTCTTCTTTACAGATTTCAATGAGTTTTTTTGGGTCAAAGTTTTTCATGCTATACGCCTCGTTACCGATATCATTATATACGCGGCAATGTTTATTACCATTATCAATCCTCCAGCTATCAACAACAACACCAATATGGCTATTGGTAATGAACCTACAGTACATACTTTTAAACTTTTATTAGTTTCGCATATTTCCATTATCATCGAGATGTTGTCGAATATGTAAAACAACGCAAACATGGCTATGAAAACGACAAACAAACTTAACCCGATGACAGTGAGATTCTTAGTCATTTACGATTCACTCGTCGCTTTAAGTATGGATACTTGTATATATTACCGCAATTAAGACACTTAATAATTTTGAGTTTTTTCTTCGAATCTAATCTCACTAGAGATGTTTTTCCTGGTATGAGAAGCTGGTTGCATTTTTTACAAAAACTTCTTTTCTGTTCTTTCCTGAGCCTAACGTTATACCTCATTCCTATCTTTCTTGCTAGCTGTACATACCTCCTACTTCTCTCAGGATGAGTGTTGAGGTTAATCCTAGCTAATTCGAACAATCTTTCTATTCTTTCTCTCGCTATTTTCCTCTCTCTTTGCCTTTTAAAGTTCCTCTTCATCTATAAAGTCTTGGTTGAAGAGAATAAAAATTTAGATTGTTTTTACTATAAAGTAGCGAAAATCTTAAATATCTTTCTACAGTATTCCTCTTCATGAGGAAAAAGTTAACATTGATGCTCTCCCTACTAGCCTTAATAAGCTTATTTCCTCTTGTTAACGCAAATTCTCAAGAGATTAACGTAGGTCAGATCAGTCTTAATCCAGAATTTCCAGAGAAAGATGAAATAATTACAGTTTCAGTTCAGATAACTCTTGAAGAACCGGAGGAAGAAGTTGATGTGGAAGTATACATAGATGAGGAACTCTTTCGTTCATTAACTCTGAATTTCGAGAATCAAACTAGAAAAACATTTCACTTCACCATCGATACATACGATTATGATGTTGGCTTGCATTACCTTGAAGTTAAAGCAACAGTAGATTCTGTTGAAGATTCCTCGAGAAGAACTTTTTCTATAGAACCAGCATCTTACGTCGAAAATCCAGAGCATTGTTTATCCATAGAGAATATATGGAGTGAAGAGAATCTTCAACCTGGGAAGAAAGTAAGGATAAATGCTAAGATATTCAACTGCGGTTCCGAGGATATACTCATGGCCAAAGCTAGGTTGAGCGCCTTCTCCAAAACCTACTATACAGGCTATTTCAACATTCCCTCTCGATCTTATGAAGAGATATTCCTTACTTTAAGAATCCCTGAAGATGCTGAAGGAAAAAAAACTTTTAAGCTGAGTGTTTGGGATAATTATACTTCCGATACCTATTCGAAGAGTTTCTTGATAGAAAGTGGAGCCCCCTACATAGAATTAAAAAGAGGATATAGAATAGAAAAATCCAAGCCTCAAAACATTTCGTTCTTCATAACTAATACTAGATGTACGGAAGAAACTTTCTTTTTTAAGCTTTCCGGAAAAGCATCAGAATGGGTTGAAGAAGCTCCAACAAGAGTTACTTTAGCTCCGAAAGAGAGAAGAAAGATAACTGTAACGATCTTCGTTCCTTCTTGGGTTGAAGAGGGATACTATAATCTCGAGTTAAACGTTTACGATCATGAAGAGTATTCATTTCATTCATCGTTGCTCGTCGTTGAGGAGTTTACTCTACCAGCAATTCCTTTTGGCTGGATTTTATTCATTGTTTTAGTAATTATCGTAATCATTCTTACTGTGAAGTATCTTATTTTACTCGAAGAAAGGCACAAACCAATAGAGTGAATTGTATGGAAAAGCCACTTGAAGATACGATAAGAGATTACATAGAGAATAAAAATTACATAGGGCTTTAGCAGGTTTATGATCATTTGCAAAAATACGCTATCGGTTAAACAAAGAATTAGTAAGAAGTGTTCTTAATGGATTATGCGATGAAGGTATTCTTGTTTTTCTAGGATGGCATGAGGGTCAAGCGGTCTATCAAATAATGGAATGAGCCCCAGGCGGGATT
>CAZQBB010000074.1:0-3094 GCA_964591915.1 uncultured archaeon | reverse complement strand
TCAGTCCAGCGTTTTCAAACCTTCTTATTATCTCTCCTACTAGCCCTCTTTTTACGCCATCTGGTTTTATGATCACAATTGTTCTCTCCATTCTCTCTCATTTTATTTTAGCCATTATTCTATTTTTACTTTTTCTTTTAACTCTCACTTTTTTCAATAATTAGTAATTGTATAAATTAATATACATATTTTTTTATAACTTTATATAATGTCTAAAATTAAAGATATAATAAAAAATATTAATTATAAAGATAATGTTCTTTTAGTTGTATTACTATTTATTTTAATTAGTATATTAAAATGTCAAAAAAACCTCCATTTCTTAGCTATTTTTCTGTGTTTTACTCTAGGTCATTGGGACATATTTAATAAGAAATCTATGCTTCCTCTTTCCATTTTTTCCAGTATTTTGAGAGCCTCTCTAAAGCTTTAGAAAACTGTTCCGAAAGAACAAGAGGCGAATACTTATCCTTTCTCCATACTAAACCATACCTTCTTAATGTATTAAAGGCATCATATGCAGTTCCTCTCACCAATCCTTCACTTTCAATTATCTCGTTGATGGTTGCGGATTTTTTCTTTAGAAATTTTAATATTTTACTAGCACATTCTCTTGTTTTTGGGCTTCTTGGGAATATCAACGAGAGAAATTCATCCCAAGTGAATTCATCGAGATCTATCTTATCTATCACCCATGTTTTTATCTCCATTCTATCACCATTTAATGATGGATTATGAAGATTATTATGGCTTCTTGATTTAAATATGTCGCTTTTTACCAGATACTTATAAACATGAGCGATTTAACCTAGATAATTAATGAAAAGGATGTGAAAGAAATGTAATTAAGTATCTTCTGTCATTAATTATTGACACTTTCTTTTGATTCTCCCTTTTCTTTTATTCTTGATAATTTAATGAGTACTCCCTCTATGGAATGAGCGAGATCTTCTCCATCTTCTGTCAATTCTATTATTTTTATTCTCCCCTGCTTTTTGAACTTTACCAACCCAAGCTTTTTAAAGTCATCCAAGAGTTTTACTGTATGAGAATAAGTGCAATCTACTTCTTTTGAGATCTGTGTTGCATATCTTGGTCCTTTCTTTAAACTTAGCATCATTCTTACGGGTTTCATCCTCAAAAAAAGCCTTGTTAGCTCCGTATCAGTCGTTACCATATTACCTTAATATTATTAGTCTTCTAGGTATTTATATCTTTTACTGGTTTCTTCAAAAAATATATTTTTCAAAACAATAATTTTTATTTAATAATAAAAATATATGTTATAGTTTATATTAAAATAAATAATTCATTTTGTTTTATATTTTAAATTATATATATTGAATTTGATTTTACACTTTCTTAAAAATGTGAGAAAAATTGAGAGAGTTGATAGAATTTTTCACTTTTAAGTTGTGACATAAAAATCCAGAGAAGAGCTCCCTAAAACCATTAAAAACAAAAACATAAGATTAATTAATCTACTTTTTAAAATTTTAACGATGATAATAGTAACTTTTCTCGGTACCGTGTCTGGGATACCGTCTTTGACTAGGAATCATCCAGCCATAGCATTGGAGTATTTTAGTGAATACAGAGATGTTCTACTCTTTGATTGCGGAGAAGGGACACAGAAACAACTCATGAAATCTGGAATAAGCTTCATGCAGATAAACAAGATTTTTATAACACATTGGCATGCAGATCACTTCGCTGGTTTGATTCCTCTTATCCAGACAATGAATCTGGAAAAAAGAAAAAATGAATTAATGATATTTGGACCCGAAGCAGAGAGGTTTGTTTCAGACATACTGGATTTGGGATATTTTGGTTTGAGGTTTCCTGTAAGAGCAGTCAATGTTCAATTTGAAGGAAGTGAGATTTCGTTAATCGATGAGACAGATGATTACAAAATTCTCTCGATTCCAGTCCTCCACTCTGTTCCTACTGTTGCATTTTGTTTTAAAGAAAAGGATAAATGGAACATAGATGAGGAAAAACTTAAAAAATTCAGAATAAAGAGAGGTCCGTGGCTTAAAAAATTGAAGGAAAGAGGAGAGATTATTTGGAAAGGTAAGAGAATTAGGATAGAAGATGTGGGTTACATCAAGAAGGGATTGAAAGTTGTCTATTCTGGTGATACAAGGCCCTGCGAGAACATAGTTAAGATATCTAAAGATGCGGATCTTTTGATTCATGATGGAACTTTCTTGGAGGAAGATCTAGGAGAAAAAGCCCACGCTGATGTAAAAGAAGCTGCAAAACTCGCTAAAAAAGCAAGAGTCAAGTTATTAGTGTTAACACATATAAGCAGAAGGTATACTGATACCAAAGAACTAGAAGAAGAAGCAAAAAAAGTATTCCCGAACAGTAAAGTAGCTTATGATTTCATGAAAATCAGGCTGAAATCTTAATCAATTTTTTCTCTAGCTTATCGGTCAATCTTCCCTTTTTCAGTTCCTTTTTTAGGAAATCTATGTTTTTAGTCGGCTTGGGATCGACTTTCCTCAAATAAGCCAATTCCACGCTTAAAACATCACCCATAAAAACTAAAGACATGATTTTCGCCAATTTTGACTTACCTTCTGCCCAAATTTCAGCTAGAGATTTAACTTTATCCCTGATCAACGTCTTTGTTATCTCAATCCTTTTCTTCATTTCTTCTGTTTCATCTCTATCCCTTAAGATTATCAGAGAAGAATTCTTCTCAACTTTATTTTCATATCCTACTATCTCATTATGATTCAACTCTGGAAAAATTTCGTATCTTGCTAATACTTTACTGTTTTCATTGAGTTGAGTTTTCACCCTTCTTGCAACTCCAGAAAATTCAACTGGAGCGTAGATGACAGGAAAGGAATTTTTAAGCGATAATGCGATTTCTTTAATCTTCTCAATTTTAATTTTCTTTAGGATTTGAATCGTTTCTTCTATTTCATCATTTAATTCTATTGTTCCAAGTTTTTGTAGACAGATTATTAGCGAAAAGAATAGATATGGGAGGGAAGCCCTAGGTTGAAAACCTCTTGGAACTTGGATGAGTGGTATCTTCAGATTCTTACACCATTTTTCGAGCCTTCCGTTACTTGTAATC
>CAZQBB010000073.1:0-3196 GCA_964591915.1 uncultured archaeon | reverse complement strand
AAAGATTATCACGAGAGTTGAAAAATAAGGCAGAATCAGAAGCCAAAAAATATCAGGCCACCTACAGAATTGAGCAGAAACTCCCAATGTCATCGTACAAAAATCTCCCAACCATCTAGAGATATCATATGCAGGTTGGCTATAGGGTTGAGCAAATACTATATTCGAAGAGATTGTTAATAAGAGAAATATTAAAAAGATAAACTCGAACTTCATAAAGATGATTTGTTTTTTTAAAATTATAAAGTTAAAGTTTAGGTTTCTTTTCAGGAGCTACGCTTTTTTCCAATGTTCTTATTCTTTCATCTATCCAGTTAATTCTTGCCTGGATTCTCAATCTTTTTGTTCTATAAGCATCAGCAGTTATTCTTCCACTCGCATACCTCTCAGCAAGTTCCCTCAATCGAGCTTCAAGATCTCTTCTTTCATTGTACAAATCACCAATGACTCCATGTGTTCCTTTGATTCTTTGAATTCCGGCTCTCATCCAAATAAAAGATCCAGCGATGAACAGACCCACAAATGCAATTATGGCAAATATTGCACCCATACTGTACAGGATAGTAGCTAACCATCCAAGAATTCCTGTAGGTAAAAGAAGCATTGCCCATGTTGCTGCTATGATAAGATAAACAACATCCCTCTTTTTCCCATAAACATGTCTGAATATACCTAGTTCCATGAGTATTCCGAATATTATGAAAACTGTGGTCACATAAGGGAGGATGACAAAATAAATAAGTTGTGGGGGTAAGATTGTAGCTTTGGGGATTCCAAAATATTCTGAAACAGCTATGTAGAAAGGTTCAGCATCAATGACTTTTGTTTGATCCAAGTAAAAAATTATCCCAACAATTACACATATTAAAATCACAATAGCAAGAAAAGCGCCTATCTGCCCTTTCCTTCCGAGCATTATCTCAATTATTATTTGTCAATTTTCCTATTTAAATCCTATTCATAAGGAGATTTGTGATGTAAGGAAGGATGAAAAAGTAAAGGATTAAAAATAAGATAAAAACAATTATTCTCCACTTCCATTGATAGAATTTGAAGAATGCTATCATAGTACCTCCTGCAAGACCAAGAACAGAACCAAGAGGTAAAGCATAGAAGGCAATCCCAAACCCAAAAATCCATTTAATAGTCCTAAATTTTCTAAAAATTCCTGCTCGAATGAAGATGAACTCAAACATATAAGAAAACCCTAGGCCAGCGAGTATGAATGGAATCAGCACATAAGTTATCACTTCAGGAAGAGATAACCAATTAGGAGGAATCCTCAACCATCGTGCTATCTCACTTAGAACTTCATACATTTCCATGAAAACACCCTTAAACTTAATTTAAAAACATGAGTTTAAGTTTTTTCACGATAAACGTTTAAACCACGAAAAGAAATTATTTATGAGGAATATGAAAAAGGAGCAGGGAGTGAGCATATTGTATACAATTCTGGGATCTATAATCGGTTATCTTTCTCTTTCCTTGAACGATTTCATCTCTATCTTACTCTTAGTCTTAGGGATTTATCTCGTGAGCATAATACCTTTGAAGAAAAAGATAAGCATCGAAAAAGTTTGGAGATGGATTTTTTCGAATACTTTTGTAACTTACATACTTTCTTGGCTCATAGTCTACTTGTTACTCAGCAATCTAGTGTAACTCATGAAAACGAGAATAACAAAATTAACTCTACAAGGTTTTAAATCATTCAGAAAAAGGGTATCCATACCTCTATTTCAAGGTTTCAATATCTTTTGTGGACCGAACGGAGTTGGAAAGAGTAATATACTGGATGCGATAAGCTTTGTCGTAGGTGCAACGTCTACCAAAGCCCTGAGAGCTGGTAGGTTACATGAATTGATCTACCATGGTAATGGAGATGTACCTCCTTCTGATTATGCTTCTGTTACTTTATGGCTCGATAACTCTGATAAGATTTTTCCTTTTGAAACTCCTGAAGTGGCGATAAAGAGGAAAATAAACAAGAAGGGAGTGAGTATTTTTAAGATAAATGGCAAAACTACAACGAGAGAGAAAGTGCTTGAGTTATTATCCTCTGCTCACATTCGACCAGATGGCTATAATATCATAATGCAAGGTGACGTGACTCGTATCGTTGAAATGTCTCCTCAAGAAAGAAGGAGTATAATAGATGAAATTTCAGGAATAGCTCAATATAATGAGAAGAAAGAGAAAGCACAGAAAAATTTGGAAAAAGTTGAAGAAAGATTGAGAGAAATCGAGATAGTTCTTACAGAGAGGCTTGAGAGATTACAAGAATTAGAAAATGAGAGAAATCTAGCATTGAAGTATAAAGAATTGAGAGAGAAGTTAGAAATTTTGCAAGCTTCTTTAGCTTTCAAAAGATTCTCAGAAGTGAAAAAAGATCTTGAGGAGAAGGAAAAAGAAATAGAAGAGTATGAGACGGAGATGAAGGAACTGGAAGAAGAGATAAGAAAACTGGAAGAAGAAATCAGGAATAAGGAAAAGAGAAGAGAAGAAATAACAGAGATTATATTCGTCAGGTCAAGAGAAACTGGAATAAGAGAGGGAATTGAAGAGATAAAGAACAAGATTCTTAGGAATAAGGATAGGATAGAGTCAAACCAAAGAGAGATAGAAAGACTAGAAAGGATGATAGAAGAAATTAGAAGATTGGAAGAGAGAAGACCAAGCTTGAAAAAATCTGTTAGAGCAATTCTAGATTTGAAGAAGAATGGTGTTTATGGGACAGTAGCAGACATTATAAGAGTTCCAAAAGAATACAGAGTTGCTGTTGAAGTTGCTGGAGGTTTTAGGCTGGAAGATCTCATAGTGAAAAATACACAAGTTGCTATGGAATGTATAAATTATTTAAAGAGAGGAAAAATAGGAAGAGCAAGATTTCTTCCTTTGAATAGGATAAAAGCTAGAAAATTAAGATCTGAACAAAAGAAATTACTGAAGAAACCTGGAGTCGTGGGTTTATTGAGTAAGTTAATAAAGTATGATTCAAAGTATTCTCCTGCCATAGATTATGTATTTGGGGATACTATAGTAGTTGAAAATCTTGGAGTTGCAAGACAGGTTGGAATTGGAAAGATAAGGATGGTAACTCTTGATGGAGATTTGATAGAAAAATCTGGAGCAATGATAGGAGGTTATTACAAGAAGAAAGAAGAGATAGTAGGTGGGATAGAAATAGGGGCTT
>CAZQBB010000072.1:0-3274 GCA_964591915.1 uncultured archaeon | reverse complement strand
ATTCAATAAACGTTCTAGTGGAGGAGTTCAATTTCTAATAATAAGGGACGGAACAGGAATCATGCAATCTACTGTTCACAAGGATGAAGTCAGTAAAAAAGTTTTCGATGACGCTGATAAACTAACGTTAGAGTCTTCATTAGTGATTAGAGGAATAGTTAAGGAAGATAAAAGGGCTCCAGGAGGTTATGAAGTAAGGATAAAAGATCTAAGAATTGTTCAACTGGCACAAGAATACCCAATAGGAAAGAAGGAACATGGTGTGGATTTCTTGATGAATTTAAGGCATCTATGGATCAGAAGTCCTAGACAGGCCGCGATATTGAGGATAAGGGCTGAAGTCATAAAGGCATGCAGGGATTTTTTGGATGAAAGGGGATTTGTCTTGACTGATTCACCGATCTTTACTCCTTCAGCTTGTGAAGGTACAACTACTCTTTTCGAAACTCCTTATTTTGGTGATAAAGCTTATTTGACCCAGAGTGGTCAACTTTACGTTGAAGCCACGATAGCAGCTTTCGGTAAGACTTATTGTTTTGGTCCCACTTTCAGAGCTGAAAAATCCAAAACTCCTCGTCACTTGACTGAATTCTGGATGGTCGAACCGGAGATGGCATTCACTACTTTCGAGGAGAATTTAAAAGTTCAGGAAGATATGGTAGCTTTTATCGTTAAAAGAATTCTTGAGAAAAGGAAGAGAGAGTTAGAAATTTTGAAAAGGGATACAGAGCCGTTAAAAAAAGTTGAAACTCCGTTTCCAAGGATTAGTTACACAGAAGTCATAGAAATGCTTCAGAAAGCTGGATATGAGATAGAGTGGGGAGAAGATTTGGGGGCACCCCATGAGAGGTTTGTATCCCTTAAGTTTGAAAAACCTGTTTTTATTCATAGGTATCCAGCAAAGGCTAAAGCATTCTACATGCAGCCTGATCCTAAAGATCCTAAGGTTGTGCTTTGTGCAGATTTAATGGCTCCAGAAGGGTATGGAGAAATAATAGGAGGGAGTGAGAGGATTTGGGATTTAAAATTGCTCGAAAAGAAAATTAAAGAGTTTGGATTGCCAAAAAAAGCTTACGAATGGTACTTGGATTTGAGAAGGTATGGCTCAGTCCCACACTCTGGCTTTGGTTTGGGAATAGAAAGAACTGTGATGTGGATTTGTAAATTGAAGCATATTCGTGAAACTATACCATTTCCAAGAATGTTAAGAAAGATTTATCCGTAAAATTTAAAATTAAGAGAGAAGTATGTTAATTGAAAGCCCCGGTAGCTCAATGGTAGAGCAACTGACGAAAGGTTGAAGCTGTTAACCAGGAGGTTATCGGTTCGAATCCGATCCGGGGCGCCTTTTTTCTACACTGAGAAGTCTTCTTAAGTACTTGGCACAATTTATTTTTAGTGAAGACTTAAGGGCCCGTGAGGTAATGGATAACCTGCGACGCTTCGGACGTCGTCATGGGGGTTCGAATCCCCTCGGGCCCATTTTAACATTGAGTTTCTGCTATGGAGAAAAGTCGACAGATCGGAATCATTGTCTTTTCTTCGGTTTCAAACGATTTTCAGTAGTGATACCCTTTTTATCAAAGGAGTTTAAATTTAAACTCATAAGAATAATAATTAGTGAAATCATGCTCGTCGGGAAAATAGTGGGAAAAACTTCTCCAGAATGGTTCCAGTTTGAAGTAACGAGCATAGTGAAGAAGATGGATTTTGTTGCAGCAAGAGATCCTGAAAAGCACTGGGTTCTAGGAAGGATAGAAGGTATAGTTCAGGAAAGAGATAAAGCTAGAGCAAAGGTTTATGTTATCGGTTATTCAGACAAGAGAGGAAGAGTGAGAACACCCAAGATGCCCTTTAAACCAGGGTCGTATGTTTACAAAGCTGACGACGGATTGATAAAAAGAGTTTTAGGGTTAAAATCATCTGGTCTTTATGTCGGTTTATTAGATGGATCTGAAAACTTAAGAGTATACTTGGATCCGAAGGTTCTGATAACAAAACACCTTGCAGTCCTCGCGAAATCTGGCTTCGGAAAATCATATTTCATAGGAGTTTTGCTCGAGGAATTTATGGAGAATAATATACCGGCTGTTGTTATAGATCCACACGGAGAATACATTTCTCTTAGAGACCCTAACAGGAAAGAAGAAGAAATGAAGTATATGTCTTTGTTCGGTGTTGAACCAAAAGGATACAAGAAAGAACTCCAAATATACTGTCTTGAAAAGAACCTTATCATCGGAGCCAAGAAATTGAAATTGTGTGGTAAACTCAACTATCAAGAAGTCTTTGAGATGCTTCCTTTCAGGTTGACTTCAGGCCAGATGAATATTATATACTCCGCGATCCAAGAACTGGGAAAGCCTGAGTATACTCTTGATGAAATAAGAACTCAGGTCCAGGTTTCAAACAGTAAAGCTAAATGGGGAACTCTATCTGTGATAGATTTCCTTAAGTCAACCGGTTTATTCGATTCTGCTAACTACGTCAAACCCTCTGATCTAGTTAGGAAGGATGCTCTTACCGTGATAAACCTCAAGGGCATTGAACCAGATGTTCAACAATTAGTTGTTTACAAGTTAGTCAGAGATCTGTTCGAAGCTAGGAAGCAGAACAAAATTCCTTATTTCCTGCTCGTAGTCGAAGAGGCTCAAAATTTCTGTCCTGAAAGGGGCTTCGGTGAAGCTATTTCATCGCGGATACTCAGGACTGTTGCATCAGAAGGAAGAAAGTTTGGCATGGGATTAGCGATAATAAGTCAAAGACCCGCAAGAGTAGATAAGAATGTTCTCTCCCAGTGCAATACTCAAGTTTTCTTGAGGATAACGAATCCGAACGATTTGAGATCGATATCAGAATCTGTTGAAGGAATGACACCTGGTTTGGAATCTCAGATAAAAGTTCTTCCCATCGGAACCAGTGTTGTGGTAGGGGTCATAGATCAACCTTTGGTTGTGAACATAAGGATAAGGAGGAGCAAACATATGGGAGCTCCTGCTATGATGCCTGAAAGAATTAAAAAGAAGGAGGAGAGAGGAATTCTTTATTTTTATCCAAAGTTGTTAGAAGAAGACGTGAAGAAGAAAATCATAAAAAAATTCGAACAGTTTAAACTTATCTATTATCCTCTCTGGAGATTAAAATGTAAATTCTTGACTGAGGAGGGCGAGAAGATCGATAATTTATTCGTGGACGGGTTAACAGGAGAATTGGTGTTCACAAGGGATAACCTCCTGGCTAGAACAGAAGGATTACCGAAGCTCTTAAAATTGAA
>CAZQBB010000071.1:0-3309 GCA_964591915.1 uncultured archaeon | reverse complement strand
CCTTTATTCAAAGCAAGCTTGACTATGAAATAAGCTAAATTTTCTTGAAAGCTTAAACCCTTAGCTTCCCCGATGTATTTCTTTAGAGCAACCTCAAGCTTACTTCTTCCTCTCTTCCTCTTCGCAACCCATCTCAGTAAAAACCTCGAGACTGGATTACCTAACCAAGTTTTTACTGTGTTTGCGACTAAATCTGCTTCAGATGGCATCCCTCTCACTTTACTTTTAAACTTTTCAAAGTTTTTTCCAGCCTCTCTATGAGTTGAGATTTAGATTCATGAAAATCTTTTAGAATCTTCTTTCCTTTTTTCGTTATCTCATAGTAAATCCTCTTCTTTTCTTTTCTCATCTTCACTAATCCTCTTTCTTTTAACGTGTTTAAAGCAGGATAGATTGAGCCAGGAGAGGGTTTCCAGAAACCAGTCAAATTTTCAATTTTTTTGATCAAATCATAGCCATAAGTTGGATTTTGAGAGAGAATATGAAGAATGTAGAAACTCAGTAAGCCTTTCAACAAATATCTTAATGGAAATGTCATAAGTATCGATATCGATAAATAAAAATAAATATTTATCATGAAATTCATGATACTTGTTAGTAAAAAAGCTTCAAAAATTTAGTATCCCATTAATAAAAAAGTAAACATGAACTTTGAAAAGCTTCAAAAATTAAGGAAGATTGAAGATGAAATAAAAGCCTGTAGAAAATGTCCTCTTTACAAGACGAGAAAGAATCCAGTTCCTGGAGAAGGGGATCCTGATGCTCGGATAATGCTCATAGGTTTAGGACCTGGAAGAGAGGAGGATAGACAAGGAAGACCTTTCGTTGGAGCTGCAGGAAAATTCTTGAATGAATTGCTCACATTGGCTGGTTTAAAAAGAGAAGAAGTTTTCATAGGAAACGTGATGAAATGCCTTCTTCCTCACAACATAGCAACAGAAGAACAGATTAAAGCATGTACTCCCTACTTGGATAGACAGATCGATATAATTAAACCAAAAATCATCATAACTTTGGGAAATGTTGCAACTTCTTACATTCTTCAAAAATTTGGGTTCAAACCTCAAAGCATAAGTAGAGTTAGAGGAAAAGTTTTTAGAGTCAGTAATCTTTTTTATCAGTTGAAGATAATTCCAATGTATCATCCTGCTACTGCTTTGTACAATCCAAGAATGAAAGAAGTTTTAAGGGAAGATTGGAAAAAAATAAAAGAATTGGTAAGATGAGAAGAAAAATATACATCTTCTTAACATTCACTTATGCTTTTCTAATCCTTGTATTTTCATCCCTCCCTAAATTATCGTCGATAGAGAAACCAGGAATAGACAAGGTAGAACATGCAATAGAATATTCAATACTTGGATTTTTACTCCTAAGTTGTTTTAAGAGAAGAAATGGGTTAACGGTGATTGTTGTATTCATCTTTGCTTCTATTTACGGGGTATTCGATGAATTTCATCAATATTTTATCCCAGGGAGAGATTGCAGTGGACTCGATATGATAGCAAATTCTTTTGGTTCCCTCTTCGGGATTTTATTGAAGATAAGAGCCGATAGAAAAACTAAAAAATATAGCTTTAATACTGAATCCCTTTCGTCAGCTTAAACTTCCTTGGGGCTTTTACATCTTTTATCACGTTGACGAAGTCTGCTCTTTCGATTATCTCTCTGGGTGCGTATCTTCCAGTTAGAACAACATCAGTTCTCTTGGGTAGATTCTTTAGTAACTCAATAACATCTTTAACGTTCAACAACTTCCAATGTAAAGCTAAGTTTATCTCATCTAAAACTAGCAGATGAGGTTTTTTCTCTTTGAGAATGTTTTTAGCAAATTCTAATCCTTTTTTCGCTAATTCCTTATCTTTTTCTTTAAAACTCTCGAGTCTAAACTTCTGTCCAGCAAAAAAAGCAGTTTTCTTTTTTCCGAGCCATGCAGGTCTTCCAAACTGGTAGATCTCATAATAAGGTTTAAGCTTATTCCTTATCTTGTATTCTCCAACATTCTTCCACCATTTCAAAAACTGGATTATCACAACTCTGTGTTTATGCCCTATAGAACGCAAAGCTAAGCCTAAAGCATTAGTCGTTTTTCCAGCCCCAGTTCCTGTGTAAAGATATACGTATCCCATGAGTATCACGGAAACGGACAAGTTCTTTTCGGACAACCTCCAGCATATTCAGACTCTGCAGATATGAATCTTTTTTTCCTAGCCTTCACTTCTCCAATGTAGAGAACTTGTTCTGGTTTGCTTCCATATCTGTAAACAGTTATTCCTTTGCACTTAAGTTTCCAAGCTAGTTCGAATGCTTTCTTAACATTCTCAACCGTAGCATTCCTAGGTAGGTTTATCGTTTTTGAAACAGCATTATCAGTGTATCTTTGAAACGCAGCTTGCATTCTAACGTGCCATTCTGGTTTTATGTCTAGAGCAGTAACAAAGATTCTTCTAACATCTTCAGGAATTTTTTTCAATTCTTGAACTGATCCCTTTTCTGCAATCTTTTCTAAGAGTTTAGCACTGTAGAATCCTCTTTCTTTAGATATCAATTCAAAGAGTGGATTAACTTCAAACAACCTTGTTCCTCCTAATACTCTCCTCATGAACGATATCGCAAACAAAGGCTCGATACCAGAAGAACAACCAGCAATTATGCTTATGCTTCCTGTTGGAGCAATGGTCGTTACTGTAGCATTTCTCATAGCATGGTATTTATCCTTCCAAATACTTCTATCAAAATTCGGGAAGGAACCTCTTTCCTCAGCTAATTCAACTGATTCTTTTCTCGCTTCGTTCGTAATGAATTTCATCAATTTTTCAGCTAACCTTAAAGCTTTCTTAGAATTGTAAGGGATTTTTAGTTTTATCAACATATCGGCGAATCCCATCACACCTAAACCTATCTTTCTGTTGGCTTTCGTGGATTTCTCTATTTTTTTCAAAGGAAATTTATTAGCATCGATGATGTTATCCAGAAAATGAACAGCATTTCTTACAGTTTCCCCTAATTTACTCCAATTCAATTTTTCGTTTTCTACCATCCTTGAAAGATTTATAGAACCTAAATTACAGGATTCATGTGGAAGTAAGGGAGTTTCTCCACAAGGGTTGGTTGCTTCTATTCTCCCTACTTCTGGAGTTGGATTATGCCTATTAATTTCATCGATGAAGATAACCCCAGGATCTCCAGTCTTCCAGGCACATTCAGCTATTAAGTTCCAAACATATCTTGCTTTTAGTTTCTTTACTTTCTCTTCATTTCTTGGATTAATCAGCCAATAATCTTCATTTTTCTTTACAGCCTCCATGA
>CAZQBB010000070.1:0-3444 GCA_964591915.1 uncultured archaeon | reverse complement strand
AAACATACGAAGCCATCCATCAGGTTATTGTTTCAAATGTGGGGGTAGTTCCTCGAGAACTTGAAGAATACTATCCTTTCTGTAGTTATGACTGGAACCCTAAGTTTGAAAATAAACCGATAAAAAAGGTTTATTCTAAAGTTTTAGCTGAAAGGTTAAAAGAGTACATTCAAACCTTTAGAGACTACTATGAGAACTTTGCATGTTATCTTCGATGGGATTCAGATAGTTACAGAGCAGTTAGGATTGTTGAGAAAGCTTTAAAGATAGAAATACCAAACTTGTCTTTACCTTCCCAAAAAATTCCAAAGTCACAGATAGAAAAAGTCTCACTTGGAATATATGATGATGAAGACCTTATTTTGGCCACTCCAAAAAACCTGAGAAATTTGTGTAAAATGTTGCTCAAAATTGTTAGACGGAGCGGTTAAACTGGATGATTGGTGTATGGTATGATAAAACCCTTAGAAGGATAACTGTTGTTTTAAAGGCTTTTAAATGTTCTTGGAACAAATGCATTTTTTGTTGTTTTTCAGATGAAGCAGCAAAAACCTATGAAGAACTGATGAAGGTCAACGTTGAGCTTTTAAGGAAAGCTCAAAAGATGATTACTGATGAAAAAGTTGATGATATTGTTTTCTTTAACGGAGGCTCTTTTTTTGAACTACCTTACCAACTCATCCTTAAAATCTCTGAACTAACAAAAAACCTTTCAGTTGAAATTGAAACAAGACCTGAATTTCTCTCCGAAAATTCTCTATTAAAAACTTACGAACTTTTAAGCCCAAAACGTTTGGTTGTACGGATGGGTTTTGAATCCGTATTTCAGGAAGTAAGAAACAAACTCAACAAAGGTATAACCGACCTACAAATCAAAGAAGTTTATAGGTTAAGAGAGAGCGTTAGAAAAAAACTTAAAGATAAAATTCTGGAAAGACTATCACCTAAGGCTGTATTGCGGGCATGACCTATGTGCATTGGTTTATTTGTGTTAGGTTGGGAGAATTCCACCATAACTCTCCTATGCCTACCTAAGTTTGAAGAGCCGTATCTTTCTTCTTTTTCTAGGATTTTTTTTAGGATTAACTTAGCTATCCTCGAATTATCTAAAAAAAAGTTGATGTAACCGCCCTTTGATTCAATTTTTTTTATGAAAGAACCTTTAGGTATCTTTATCTTTGAGACGATTTCATCCGCCAGTTCCTTTGGTGCTTTTTTAATTTTTTTGGAGAGGGAAAAACAAATGTTAGAGGCTAAGTCTCCGAGCTCAGGGTTGGGAGGAATCTCAATCGTCTTTTCTATATTCTCATGTTTAAGAATTTTTAGTGAGTTTAAAACCTTAACGACTTCTTTTACTAGTCTCTTTGAAAGAGTCATAACCAATAATGTTTTTTAAGCTCAATATTTAACTATATTTTTCGAATTCATAAAATGATACTCATGAAATTAAGATCAGTGAAGGATATTGAGATTGAGGAAAAGTGTTCTGTAGATGAACTGATAAAAAAAATGGAAAGATCAGGAGGGTTCACTGCTAAAAAACTTGCCGAAGGGATAAACATACTTGAAAGAATGTTAAAAGAAAAAAATTGTTTGAAGTTTCTTTCATTTCCTGCATGTATAATCGCAACTGGTACAAGAGGGGTAATAAGAGAGATGGTCAGAAGAAAATTCTTTGATATAGTGATAACTACTTGTGGAACTTTAGACCATGATCTAGCAAGAGTATGGAAGGTTTATTATCATGGAAAGTTTCTCATAGACGATAAAGAATTGCATAGAAAAGGGATAAACAGGCTGGGAAACGTTTTAGTGCCAAATGAATCTTATGGGTTGGTGATTGAAGAAAAGATGAAAGAATTCTTAGATGATATTTTTTCGAATGGGAAAAAAGAATTAGCGAGTTACGAATTGGTCTGGGAGCTTGGAAAAAGAATCAAGAGTAAAGATTCAATAATGTACTGGGCTTGGAAGAATAAAATTCCCATGATAGTCCCTGGAATAACTGATGGTGCAGTTGGTTATCAAATCTGGCAGTTCTCTCAAGATCATGATTTTAAGATTAATATTTTAAGGGATGAACAATTCTTGAGTGATTTAATCTGGAACGCAAAGAAATCTGGAGCACTTATAATAGGAGGGGGAATTTCAAAGCATCATACTATATGGTGGAATCAATTCAAGAATGGATTAGATTACGCAGTTTATATCACAACAGCAGTAGAGTTTGATGGAAGTTTATCAGGAGCTAGAACAAGAGAAGCAATTTCTTGGGGAAAGATAAATGAAAAAGCAAAACATGTTACGATAGAAGGAGATGCGACAGTTTATCTTCCTATGGTATATGCGGCCTTACTTGAAAGATTATAGATTTAAAACAAAAGATGTGAATTTTCTATCTTTCATCAAACAATACCCTAAACCAAGAGAATAGCTCAAGTATCCTAAGATATCCCATACTCTGTTCTTCTTATTTATCTTCACATGTTTTAAGGCAGAACTTTCCAAACGTCTCATAAAGGAGAGGTTGGCTAATCTCATGTACCATCTGTCTATTTTCCAACCATTAGAGATGTTATCTTTGATGTAGTTATACGAAAGCAAGACTCTGTCTATAGCCCATTCTTTTATTTCTTTTAGCCCAATGTAAGTACAGTTCTCAAAGTCAACTCTACCTTTCTTTATCGCCTTAAGGATTGAAATTTCATCGGGTTCAGCATCAACTACAGTAATTCCGCGATTAATCATACTGGGGATGTGGGCATCTCCTCCTACTGCCTTCGGTCTTTTGAGTTTTGTTGCCGCAAGGTTTGCAAGCTTATCTTCAAAATTCAGGATTCTAAAAGAATTGAAAACTTCGATTATTCCATCTACTTCTTTAACTTTTTCTTTTAATCCATCCCTTACATCAAAAGGATGAGGTATGTAGACTTCTCCTCCACATTCTTTTATTACATCACTCACTTCAAGAGCACTCATGCTTCTTTTTAGTTTATCCTCTATCCTCTCTTCAACTCCTAAACCTATCAAATGACCATCTTTTGTACTCGCCTCTATACCGTTTATTAGAACTATTCCATTCTTCTGAGCATATTTTTTCATTTTAGGAATGGCGGAAGTTGTATCATGGTCAGTAACTGCTATAGCATCGATTTTATATTTTCTAGCAAGATCGATGACTTGTTTTGGTTTAATTATAGAATCGGTTTTTATTCTTGTGCATCTTGATTCAGTTGTATGCAAATGTAGCTGAACTCTCAACTTCATGAAACCTATTACTCGAGCGAGATATTTATTACTTTTCCTTCAAGTAGAGTTGAACTGCTATTATATGAGAACAAGGTTTAAGATGAAGAGAGTAAAACTCGCAATCGCATGAAAACTCTTTCTTTTCCTTATCGAAGATAACTGAATGAGTTCTATCTTTGCTCATGACACTGAAAT
>CAZQBB010000069.1:0-3492 GCA_964591915.1 uncultured archaeon | reverse complement strand
GGGTTAAAAATAATAGCCGAAAGTGTAGGAGCAAAAAGAATCGAGAAAAACTTCTGGGAATATTCATTCTGATCCTAAACAGTAATTCTTTATTTTTTTAAATCAAATAAAAACTAATGATAGACGTTCATTGTCATCTGGAGCAGCCCCATTATCAGGAAGATAGAGATGAGATAATTGAAAAATGTAGAAAAGAGTTAAATGCAGTAATTACTTCCTGTGCTCATCCTAAGGATTTTGAATTAACTTTGCAATTAACTCAAAAGTTTAAAGGTTTTGTTTTTTGTAGCATGGGTCTTCATCCGGAATACATAAAAGATATTGATGAAAGAGAATTAGAAGAATATCTGCGAATGATCAAACAAAATAAAGACAAGATAGTTTCAATCGGTGAAATAGGTCTTGATTATTTTATGATCAAAGAAGAAAAATGGCAGGAAAAACAACGAGAACTTTTTTCTCGTATGCTTGTTCTTGCAAAGGAGATCAAAAAGCCCGTAACTATTCACATAAGAGACGCATTCGAAGATGCTATAAGGATTCTAGAAGACAGCAATCTTCAAAAAATTCATCTTCACATGTTCGGAGGAAGAAAATTTCTCCGAAGGGTTTTGGAAAATGGTTGGATGATTTCTGAGAATACAATTATTTTGAGAAGTAAAAATTATAAGAAAATTGTAAGGGATACACCACTCGAGAGGATAATGCTTGAAACGGATTCTCCTTGGCTTTCACCTCTTCAACTAATTCAAGGAATAAAATCGAGAAATGATCCTACTTCAGTGAAGATAGTTGCTGAGAAGATTGCTGAAATAAAAAAAGTTTCTTTTGAAGAAGTTGATGAGATAACGACCCAGAATGCTATAAGGTTCTTCAGCTTGAAAATTTAATCGTTATTCTTTGTGTTCTTTAGGAAAGAAATTCAATTTTTCCTTATTTTTCAATTTTATAACAACTCTACTCTCTCGAAAATTAAATACAGTTTTGAGATAAAAAATCAAACAGCGGGCAAAGAAGCCCGCTAGGTTCATTTATGATAAAAAGAGACAAATGGTATTTTCTCACTACTCAAGTAGGACATGATAAGTATTCAGTTCCGATCTATGAAGCTTCTGCTAGGAATAAGTGCGTCCCTCTTTTGAAAACACTCATGAGCTCTTTCTGCACCAATAATTGTAAATTCTGTATGTTTAGATGTGAGAGAAAAGTCAGAAGGGAAAGATGGAAACCAGAAGAGTTAGCAAAAGTTACCTGCAAATTATGGAAATTGAGGAGGATTCAAGGTCTTTTTCTTTCTTCTTCAGTGGAGAAAGATCCTGATTATACAGTCGAGAAAGAAATCGAGACAGTTGAGATTTTAAGAAGGCTTGGATTCAAGGGCTATGTTCATTTAAGATTAATGCCAGGAACTTCTAGAGATTTAATTAAAAGAGCTGTTGAAGTTTCAAATAGAGTAGGAATAAACATAGAATTCCCTTCTAGAGAGCATTACGAGGAAATGAAATTGTACTTAATTTTCACTCAAGAGATATTGAGAAGACTCAGATGGTTGTCAGAAGAAGTGAAGAAAGCAAAAAAAGAAGGAAAATGCAAAGCAGGACTAGATTCACAGATCATCGTCGGAGCTTCAGAGGAAAATGATAAGGAAATAATTAGAGTGAGTGATTGGCTTTATAACGAACTTAAGGCTTGTCGAGTTTATTATTCTGCTTTTGAACCCATCAAAAATACTCCACTAGAAAAGAAAAAGCCAGAGAATCCTTTGAGGGAGTACAGGCTTTATCAGGCATCTTTTCTTTTAAGAGATTATGGATTTAGAGTGAAAGATTTTATTTTTGATGAGAACGATAGGTTGGATTTGAGTCATGATCCTAAATTTGTCATCGCTAAAGAGAACGGATTACTCGTTGACGTGAATGAAGCTGAATTTGAAGAGCTGATAAGAGTTCCTGGTATTGGTTTAAAGACTGCTAGAAAGATCTTAGAAAAAAGGCCGATCAAAAATATTTCACTCCTGGAATCTTTGGGGGTTAATTTAAAAAAGGCTGCTCCTTTCCTAGAGTTGAATAATGGAAATCAATCGAGATTAACAAGATGGATTAATTAATATTCATTAAGGTTGATTTACAATTTTATCGAGGTGATGAGATGAAAATTCCTCTGAAGTATGCGTATAAACTATTATCTCCGAGAGTAGTGGTTTTGGTTACAACAGTCGATGAAAAGGGAAGGATAAATGCAGCACCTTTCTCCTTCTGTGGACCGGTAAGCTTCAACCCACCGATGCTTTATGTCGGAGTAAGGGAATTCCAGCACACTTACAAGAACATAAAGAAGACTGGAGAGTTTGTTGTAAACATAGTTAGCGAAGACTTTGCTCAGAAAGCGATTGAATGCGAGAAAGCTTATCCTTATGGGGTCAACGAACTAGAAAAAGTTGGTTTACATTGGTATGATTCAGAAAAAGTTAAGCCTCCTAGAGTGAAAGAAGCAAAGATTCATCTTGAATGCAAGTTCAAGAAAGAGATCAGAATTGGGGATCATATAATGATAATAGGAGAAGTTATAGCAGCAGATGCTAAAAAAGTCAGAGAAGATTATACTCCTGATTTTAAGGAAGTGAAAGTAGTGATGCACGCTAGCGGGGAAAAATTTTATCTAGTTGGAAAGGAAATTAAATTCAAAAGAGGAAAATAGTCTCAGAAAACGGTCAGCCAAGAACCAATAAATATCAAGAATATGGCTACCAATTTTAAAGAGATAGTTGCTTTATCTATTCTTTCTTTGATAACCTGAGGGAAGAATATACTTAAGCAAGTCGAGTAGAGGAAAACTATGAATGGTTGTATGGAAGCTATACCTACAACTAAAGATACAAAACCGATAGACATTGCAGTGAGAAAAAAGATGAAAGCTGAGTAAGAGAATAATACATTCAAGATTGTCAACAGTAAAATTTTTGTGTTGATTTCAGGAATCATTCTAAAGAAACTCTTTCTTATTCTTTTGAAGAGCAAAGAGGATGATCCTCCGATTGAAAATCCTACTATGACCCAGAAGAATAGTGAAATCGCATCCATGAAGCTAAGCACATATTTTTCCATAACGCTCAAACACGACCAAATAAAAGCAATTATCAGTATCAATTTGACAGCAGGAGAGAATACCCATTTTCTTTTCATTTTTTTGTACGAAATCAATATAGCACCTATTACAAGGAGTAAGATCCCTAAGTACTTTTGGAGACCAATATTTTCTCCGAAGAAAATGTATGCTAATGGTAAAGTAAATAATGCATTCATATAGGAGAGGGGGATTACTCTTGATGCTTCTTCTATCAACATTGCTTTGTTGTACAAGAGAAGAGAGGCTACATCTATTAAACCGATGAGTATTCCGAATATCAGGGCAGGATAAATGAAGGAAATCTTAAAAAATACAAAAAAGAACAATGCACTAAATCCGTCTATTAATGCTAACCAGGCTTGATAA